>JBELFC010000090.1:11568-13430 GCA_042093175.1 Tenacibaculum sp.
TATTTTCTTCTTTAGATGAAATAGCTTGGCTATTTAACATTCGTTCTAGCGATGTAGATTTTACACCATTAGTAACTGCTTATGCTTTAATAGGTGTAAATAATTCCTTCTTATTCTGTAAAAAATCTCGTTTTTCCCAAAGTGCTATCGCTACTTTTGATGAATTAAACATTTCTGTTCAAGAATATGATACTGTAGTTTCTTTACTTACTGAACTACCTAAAGAAAAAACTATTATTACTGATCCTTCTACCTTAAACTATTCTTGTTTTAATGCTGTTAGTGGTCGTTTTATTTATCAGAACTCTATCGTTAAGGAATTAAAAGCTATTAAAAATGAAATAGAAATTGAAGGTGCTAAAAACTGTATGTTAAAAGACGGTGTAGCACTTACCAAGTTTTTTATTTGGTTAGAGCAAGGGTTAGAAAATAGAGAAATTTCCGAGTATGAAATTGGTAGAAAACTAGATCACTTTAGACAACAACAAGAATACTATACTGGTGAATCATTTGCTGCAATTGTTGGCTACAAAGGAAATGGAGCTATTATTCATTACACAGCACCAGAAGAAAATTCTGCAATGGTTAAAAATGAAGGGATATTACTAGTTGATAGTGGAGCACAATATAAAGATGGAACTACAGATATCACTCGTACTGTTTGGTTAGGAGATACTCCTTCAACAGAACTCAAAACAGCGTATACTAGTGTTTTAAAAGGATATATTGAATTAGAACAATTACAGTTCCCCATAGGAACTACTGGTGCTCAAATAGATGCTTTTGCTCGTATGCATTTATGGAAAAACGGATTAGATTATCCACATGGTACAGGGCATGGTATTGGAAGCTATGGTATGGTACATGAGCCTGCACAAGGTTTTGCAACTGGAGCAACTACAGCAAGAGGTACAACACCACATTTATCTCACCAACTAACTACTATTGAACCTGGATGCTATGTAACTAATCAGTTTGGTATTAGGACCGAAAATATTGTTGTATCAAAAGTTGTAAAGGAAACAGCATTTGGAAAGTTTTTAGGTTTTGAAGCCTTAACCTTATGCTATATAGATACTAACTTATTAAACTTAGAACAATTAAGTACTTCTGAAATTAATTGGTTAAATAACTATCATCAATTAGTTTTTGATAAACTATCTCCTCTTTTAAACGAGAAAGAAAAACAATGGTTACAAACCAAGTGTAAAACTTTATAACTAAAAAAGCAACCTTTAAAAAGGTTGCTTTTTTATCTAACTTTACTAATGGCTTCTTCTAGTTTACTTTTATCAAAACCTTTTAAATAGCTAGTTAATATTAATTTTTATTTATAAATTAATTCTAGTCCATTTAATGATTTATCATCATCAATTATCAAAAAATCAAAAACTTTAGTTTCTTCAATAAATTTTAAAACTTCATCCTTTCTATTCTTACAATTTTCATAAGTTGGTAAAAAATCTTTTATTGAACTTTTAATACCTCTATTTTTAAAAATTAAATTAAACTCCTCTAGTTTCTTCACCGTTCTTCTTGTTGAACTTAACCAAATGTCAAAATCAGCCATTGATAAAAGAATATTTAAATTATTAATACAATCATTATTAAATTTAGAATAACCATCAGAATCTATCTCATCAGCTTTCCACATTGGAGTAGTTACTAAAACTCCATCTAAATCTAAAATCAAAATTATTTTTGGCATTACTTATTTTAATAATCATGTATTTATATATAATCAAATATAACTATTAGTATTTAGATATTTATTTTAAAAATATACTTAAATAAATTAAGCAACCTCTATTTTTCATCTCTTTTATAATATGCTATAATACTAGCTTTGGCTAACGAATTAT
>JBELFC010000091.1:0-13240 GCA_042093175.1 Tenacibaculum sp.
ATACTGTAAAACCAGCAAATCCAGAAAACAAAATAATAGATGTTAGCATACCTTTAAACTTAAATCTAACTTATAGTATGTAAATTACGTATTATTTTGTTATTGAAAAAAGATTAGATGTCAATTAGGTAAGATTTTATGTTTTATTACTTAGGATTCAGTTTAAATGCTTAAGAGCTAGTTCTGCAATCTTTTTTGTAACTTTTGTTGGAGAATTACAATCACAATTATTTAAACCGATAACATAAATACCTGATTCAGGTAAATATACTCCCATTGATTTAAAGCCAAAGATAAAACCTCCATGTTCATAAGAAGTTTTATTACCTAAAGTTTTTATATTCCATCCATACCCATAGTTTGTTTTCTTACCATTTTTTAAACTATAATTAATGAAGGCTTTCTTTATTGTTTCTTTTTTTAAAAGCTTATTTTCTGTTAATGCATGTTGCCAAATATTTAAATCATTAACAGAGGATAGAAGTGCCCCTGCTGAATAGGATAGGGTATAACTAACAAACCTAGAGTTTTGATAATTTTGTTTAAGGTGGTATCCTGATGCTCTATTTTTAATAATGCTTCTATGGTTTCCATACATAGAATTTTTCATGCCTAATCTTTTAAAAATATTTTTAGTAATAAACTCTTCATAAGTTAAACCTGTTACTATTTCAATTATAGAGCCTAGAATTACATAGCCTGAGTTGTTGTATTTATAATTCTCACCAGGATTAAAATCCATAGGTTCGTTTTTAAATAGATTAATAAGTTCTTCTGGGGATACATTATTCTTATCAATACTATAAAGTTTTTTTAGTGAAGTATAACTTTTAATACCAGAAGTGTGATTTAATAAATGATGTATTGTGATTTTTTTTTGACGAGTAGGATAGTCATCTATGTATTGAGTTATATCATCATTTAATTTTATTTTTCCCTGTTCTACTAGCATTAAAATCGAAATGGCCGTAAACTGTTTAGTAATAGAACCTATTTCAAAAACATTATTAGGACGCATAGGAACATTTAATTCAAGATTAGCAAGGCCAAAAGCTTTATTATATATGATTTTCCCATTTTTTGAAACCAAAAAAGTAGCACCAGGAGCGTTTACAGGGTATTTTTTTTGTAATATACTATCGATAGTAGATTCTAAATTTTGAGCATAACTAATTGTTTGAAAATTTAAAAGGATAAAAGAAATAACTGCTAATAAATATTTTGGAAGTAAGGATGTTTTCATTTTATGGTTTCTATATATTATTTTATGGTTGGACGCTGGATAAAATATATAGGTTACAATAAGCTTAAAATAACCACCTTTTTTATATAAATAAAATAGTTAATAATACTCATCATTAGCTTTATTGTAAAGCTAATGATGAGTGTTTATAGAGATGTATTACTAATTTGTTAGTATTGCGGGTAATATATATTGAGTCATCATTTTATCAATATTAGAATGTGCATTCGGAGTATTATATGCAGAAGAGGTAATTACAATAACAAAAGGAATGTTTTTAAAAATAAAAATTTTATTTCCACCCCTACCATTGGCAAAAGAAACTTCATACTTTTTATTAGCAACTGTGTATGTTTTATTCCAGAAAAGATAACCATAATGTCCATCTTTTATACCTGCATTTGATTGAGATATTTGTTTAGATAAACTTTTATTTACCCATTTTTTTGTTAAAACCTGTTTACCATTCCAGATGCCGTTGTTTTTATACAACTGCCCATATTTCGCAAAATCAATAGCTCTTAATTGTATTCCACCGGCTGTGTTACCAACTTTTTGAGGGGTATATTGCCATTTATAGTTAGTAATATTAAGAGGAGCGAATAGCTTTGTATCAGCATAAGAAATTAATCCTTTAGGAACAGATTTATGTATAATATCACCCAAAATGATTACTCCAGCGGTAAAATATGTAAACTCTTGTCCTATTTTTTTATGTTCATGTAAGGGGAGGTCAAGTGAAAATTTCAACCAGTTTTTTGTAGGATACATGTTTTCTTCATTTCCTGGACTACTATAATCGGTATCATCGCCAAGAAAACTAGAGCTCATAGTTAAAAGAGACTTTAATGTTATAGAATCTTTCTTTTTAGAATAATTTTTAAATAACTTTAATTGGTAAAAATCCTTTAAGAAAGCATATTCATTTTTAATATGATTTTCATCAATAGCTATTCCTAGGAGTGTTGATGCAAATGATTTTCCTACTGATCTTGAATCATGTAAACTATTTCTATTTTCTCCATTAAAATATTCTTCTATTAAAAGTTTATTATTTTTTACAACTACAATCCCATTTATATTTTCAAATCTTTTTTCAGCTATTTTCCTATTTAAAGCCTCTATTTTTTTATGGTTATATTTATCATTAGATAACTTCCAACCACTATTTGGTAGTATTTCTTGAACAGGTATTAAACGTTCATCTATTGTTATTTTTGCTACTTTTATAGCGATATTTCCTTGTGCTATAATTTTTCCAACTTTTACTTTTTTTTCTTTTAGATAAGGTCTTATTTGAATCGTTAAAGTGTGATTCCCTTCACTCAGGTAATCTTGACCTCCACCAAGTTTCATAAACTTTAACCACATAAACCATCCCCAAAAATCAATTTGTTTTGGATATAGTAGCGGAATTAAATATTTAAGTTGAGTTGTTTTACTTTTAATGCTACCTGCTCCTTTATTTAAGTTTTCAACATAAACTTCTTTACCATTTATTAAAAATGTGAATTGGAAATTTCCCTTATTTAATAATTGATTTTGCGTTAAGTTAGGAGCCAATAACTTCAAGCTTTCAATAAGAGGCTTATTTAAGTTAAAATGAATGTTTAGAAATTCATCTTTATTTAAAATGAATTTATTAGAATAGTAATTTGGAGTGCTTTTAACTTTTTGAAAATCAATTTTTGAAAAATTAATATTTTCAATTTCCTTTTTTTGTGCAAAACTAATTATAGTATTACAAAAGATTATAAGGTAAGTAAGTAGGATTAAATTGTATTTTAATTTCATTTTTTGAATATTAAATTATGTTATTCAACAAACTTACTATTCAAGATAGGTATCAAAAGCCCCATTTTATAGAATGGTACCCATTTAAAGTCGCTTAGGTGGTTTTTTTAATTGATTTCTTATAATTTATAGGAGTAACACCTTTGATGTTTTTAAAAACTCTATTAAAAGTTGTTTTTGAATTAAAGCCACATTCAAAAGATATTCCTAGCAAAGTTATATGGTCATAGTTACCACTATGTAATTTTTCAATAATAGCATTTACACGATATTCATTTACAAAATCTGAAAAGTTTTTATCTAAACCTTCATTTATTACTTTAGATAAAATATTAGGATGCATGTTAAGGTTTTCTGCTAAAGATTTTAGTGTTAATTCTGAGTTAAGGTAAAAAAGATTTGTTAGCATTTGTTCTTTTAACCAGGAAGCTTTTTTTATGATTTCTTCAGATGTTTTTTCTTTAATTGTACTATTTTCTTTAGGATCATTTTTTTCTTTCTTAGCTTCAAGTAAAATTATTTCAGGCCTTAAAAAAGCTTCTGCACTTATCCAAATAGTTATAATTGAAAGTAAAACATAGATGGGATAATAATCACTAATACCTAGCTGAAAATTAAATGCTGCATAATCAATTATGGTATAAGGAACCCACAAAAACCAAAGAAGAGCAAATATTATAATTAACCTATAAAGCCATTGTAATTTATAAGCATCATTATTACTATAGTTTTTATGCAACCATGAATGATACTTTTTAATAGATTTTAAAGCATAGAATGAGTATGTGACAATGGAAATAATAGCTAATAGCTGTAAAATAGGCATCAATTTAAGGTAAGTATTTGTTTCAATACCAATAATATTATTTGAAAAAGCATCATAGCTTATAATTAAGTGAGCCACTAATTCTAATAGTAATGGTAGAAAATGAAGAAAGCCTTTTTTAGACAGAAGATAATTAAAATCTGTTATTTTTTTTACGTATAAATATAATAACGGACCAAGAGCTAGTGAAAAATTTAAAGGGATTATATAAAACAATGGGAAGTTATTTGTTATTTGAAAATCTAAACTTAACACCCAAATATTCCATAATACAATAATAAAGGTTACTAAACCAAGTAATATATTGGCTTTTCTATTAATTCGTTTAGTAAAAATAAGTAACATTCCGAATGTTGTTCCTATAAAAACAGATGCAATTATGATTAGGTTAAATAAATTTAAATTGAATTGGCACATTGATTGTATTTTTAGTAAAATAGAATCATCAGTACAGATTTAATTAAGACCTGTTAATTCTAATTAACTATTAGACGAACTAACTTAAAAAATGTAATTATAATAATCAAAAAAGTGCAAACTTTTTGATTTGCACTTTAACTACCACTCTATGAATAACAGTAAGTTTTCTTTATTGATTATTGAAAAGTATTAAACTAAGTATGTTTTACTTAACATACTTATCAATATTTATTTTTCTACTGCTATGATTAGCTTCTTTTACCAATTGCAGCATTTCATCTAAACTTCTTCTATTTAACAATTTTCCATTAGCAATTACTGTATTAATTGATTTCGTATTTTTTATATTCTCTAAAGGGTTTTTATTTAATAGCACTAAATCAGCGTCATAACCAATTTTAATTTTACCAGTATTACTTTTCATCCATTCAGCGGGAGCAACTGTTGCACTATGAAGAATTTTTGAGTTTGACATACCACACTTTTTTAATGATTCAAATTCATCATGTAAAGAGAACCCAGGTACCACACCAGTAACATTAGCATCAGTTCCGGCTGTTAAAATTACATCATGTCTTATTAATGCTTTGGCCATAATTTTAATCGCTTTAGCGTAGGTTTCCCAGAATACTCTCGATTTTTCATTAATTTTTGGATCTTTTTTCACTTCTATTTCTTCATAAGCATTATTTCCGGGAAGCCAGCCTTTAGCTAGTCTTGACCCTTCAATTAAACCCGGGTTTGTATATTTAAGGTCAATAGTTTTAATAAAATTATTAAGTTCAAATTTTTGTTTTGGAAAACTTTCGGATATCCAAACTGTTGAAGAAACAACAATATTATTTTTTTTGAGGTTTATAGCTATTGAATCACTATTTTTATTAAGATATTTTAAATAAAGTTTAGGGGTATTGTAAACAACGCCGGTATAATCTTCCATAGTGTTTTTAGTTATTTCCTCTATATGAGATAGCTGTGTTTGTCCAGAGGAATAAAAACGATTTAATCCAATAGAGTAGCTTAAGTGTCCAATAGTTGGAATATTTTGTTTTTTCGCTTCATCAGTAATTGCACGGTGTATTTCTTTACTTAATGTACCATTAAGTTTAATTGCATCAAATCCTTGTTTTTTGAATTTTCGGACTGCTTTTCTAGCTTTTTTTTCTGTTGTGTAATTTAGTGGTTGATCAAAATAAAGTTCTTTTATTTTTCTAATAAAACCTTTTTTACTTCCTACTTTTCTTGTTGCTACATATATTTTAGGGCTTACTGCTCCATTTTTAGCTTCTTCTCGCCATTCTAAATGCCTTTCACTTCCGGTCATTTCACTTACATAAGTAACACCATTAGCCAAATATAGAAGTAAATCATTTTTGCTGTTTTTTAAATGTACGTGTGAGTCTATAAAACCAGGAATAAGGTATTTCCCTGTTCCGTTTATTACTTTGTATTGGTTTGTAATATTTATTCCTTTGGCAATATTTAAGATTTTTCCGTTTTTGATTAAAACAGTTAAACTATCTAACATTTTTGAACTATCCGGAGATAATACACTTACATTTTTTATAGCTATTGGATTGGATGAAATTTTAAAAATCGATGTGTCTACTAATTCTGTGTTTTTTCCAAGATGTTGGTCGATTTGAGATTTAATTCCAATGCAGGATACAATGCTAATAGCAATTAAAATTAAAAAAATGCCTAGCATCCATTTTTTGATTGATGTATAATTCATAATGTAAATATTGATTTATACAAAGGACAAAAAAGCTTTTCAATTGGTTGCTTTTTTATTTAAAAAGGAACTCTCATAACCTGTTTTGAGAGTAAAAACTATAGTTTAGAATCATTTTTATGTTCAATAAACTCTTTTGGAGATATTCCTGTGTTTTTTTTAAAAATACGATAAAAGCTAGCTTCGGAATTAAAACCACATTCAAGAGCTATCCCAAGAATTGACATATTTTTGTAGTTTGAATCATTTAGTTTAGACTTAACCTCATTTATACGATATTCGTTTATGAAGTCTCTAAAGTTCATTTTAAAATGTTGATTAATGGCCAACGATATACTTTTTTGAGAAATACCTAATAACTTTGATAGTTCGTAAATGTTTAATTTAGGGTTTAAATAAATTTTATCTTTAAGCATTGCTTTTTTAAGATGATCTATCGTTTCTTCTAATTTAATATTTGAGAGTGGTATAACTGATTTGTTTTGAGAAGTAATTTCATGTCTGCTGAACGTATAGTTAGGCTGTAAGTATCCTTTTAATCCTAAATAATAAATTATAAAAGCTATAAAAAGAGTAAGTAGATTATAATGAATAATTGTTTTGTTTTTTAGATTGAAAAATATATCTAAAGTATGGTTTGTAAGTAAAAAAACACCAATTAAGATAGATAGTGAATAGATGTTTTGTAGCCATCTAAAATTTGGATATGTATTATCTGATGTTGTATTACATAACCATTTTTTATAATCAGTAAGTTCTTTATAGCCATAAAGTAGATAGAAAGGTAGAAAAAGCAATAGTAAATATTCTTCTAGTTGTTTTATATAGTTAAACTTAAAATTTAGGGCAATTAAATCTTTTTCATAAAAGTCTGGACTTAGTAAAGCATAAAAGTAAACAACAAAAGCATACGTTTGCGCCAAAATAAAAGGGATAAAATGTATCCAGTTTTTATTTGTAAAACGAAATTCTGGAGATATGAGAGATTTTATATAAAAATAAATTAAAGGAGATAATGCTAATTCTACTCCATTAGGAAAAAATCTAAAAACGGGTGTATTCCATAAGTTTAAAGTGTGTAGGAGAGGTTTAGTACTTAAAAAACAAAAAGATAATAAAGCAAATGCTAAAAATTTATTACTGTTTTTATTTTTCTTAGTACGAAGTAATAATATACTAGTTATGACTCCTTGAATAATTCCAATTAAAATAAGTAAATCAAATAAAGAGAATTGTGGTTGCAAATTGTTTCTATAATTTTTGTTTTGTTAAAGAAAAAGAATATTTTTTACTCTTTTAATAATTATTTAATTTTTCTAAATGTTAAACTCATTCGTCCATAACTAGTATCTGATTTAGGTATAGAGTGTTGCCATTCTTTTTGAATCTCATTTGTCATATAAATAAATGAGCCTGAAGGGAGTTTAAAGTCTTCTATTAATTTTTTATCATTAATATTTCGGAATCTTAAAATTCTAGTTTCTCCAATTGATAAAATTCCAATTCCTGTATTCTCGTATAGAATATCAGTTTGATCAGAATGAAAACCCATTTTTGAATTTCCGTCTAAGTAATAATTTATTAAACAGTTATTAGGCTTGAAGTTAAGTTTTTTATTAATTAAATCAATTATTAAAGTAAGTTCAACTGTAAATTTTTGAAAAGGATAACTTATTTGAGAATAATTATATGCTTTTCCATAGCTAGCAGTTTTTCTATTAACCATTCTTTCATCCCAATGAACATTGTTTTTTAAGTTGTTAAATAATTCAGAAGGATTAGAAATGAAATTTTCAATAAATAGTATTCCTTTCATTTTTTAGAGTTAAACTTGTTGTCTATGATTTGTTTTTAACAATATATAGTTTTACAAATAAAATTATTAGTTTTTACTTTATTAGAGCATAATTTTTAACGTACTCAACCCAGTTAATCCCGTAAGGGATTTTTAAATATTTATTATTAGGTGAAATTAAAATTTTTGTGGGGTAACTGTTTACTTTAAATAATTTAGTTATTTTATCGTTAATTTCAAGAACAGGAAAAGTGTAGTTGTTCTTAGTCATGAAGTTTTCTAGATTTTCTGAATTATAGGAAAGTGTATAAAATTTTATTTTCGATCCTGATGTTTCATTATATTTTTTTGCTAAAACATTAAATTTAGGAAGTTCTTTTATACAAGGCTTACACCAGGTTCCCCATATGTCAATATAAATCCAGTGATTTCTTTTTTTTATTAGGTTTAAAGTTTCAAATTGGAATTTTAAGTTAAGTTCTGGAACTTTTTTCATTTTAGAATTGAGATAATTATTCCAAATAATTTCAAAAGGCTTATTCGCCGTTTTTATGCTATAAAAGTCTTTTAAATCTTTTAAATTTTCATCAGTTGGTTGAATATAAGCTCTTTCTAATAAAATGCTTTCAGCATGTTCACCTTTGCCGTTTTTAATTAAATAAGTAAAATATTTTTTCTTATAATTTATATTATGTGGGCCATTAATTAAAATGTGAGCATCATAAAAAAAACCAGACATATTCTTTAAATCGGATTTATCAGGACTATATTTTGAAGCATTTTTAATTAATTTTTCAGTCTTATTTATATTAAAGAGATTATTGTAATTATAAGCTAGTAAAAATCTATAATGAGCACGTTCTTCACTAATTTCCTTACTTTTTTCTTTGGTACTATTTATAAGTTGGTTTGAAGATATATTAAATGATATTTTTGTTAAAATTTTATTTTTTAACTTAGTACTTCCTAATTTTTTTTTATCAAAACCTTTTATAATTAGAAAAGCATATAACTCAGTTTTTGATTTATAATTTGTTGAATTAGGTATTTTTTTGTAATATTTTTTTAATAATGAATCAGCTTCAGTTTGTTTATTTATCTTTAGAGATTTATTCCATAAGTATATAGGTTCAATTATTTTGTTTATTGATACTTGTTTCTGGTTATAAAGTTGATTTAGAAAAAATGATTCATGACCATTTCCGTTATTTCTATGAATAGTTTGAGCTAATGAGTTGTGTATGTTTTCAATGAAAAAAGGTTGAAAAATTTTATTTAATTTCTTAGAGGCTTTTATAGCTTCTTTTGGATTATCTTTTTTCCATAAATCTGATAAAGAGTTTGTTAAGGTAAAAGCTTCTTTGGGTATTTGAGAGTGTATGGAAAACGAGAAAAATGTTAAAAGTAATAATACCGTCTTTTTCATAATAATTAATTCTATTAGCAATATTTTTTTGATAAAAATAATTAAAATATCCTAAAGTAATTACTTACTAAGTTTTTTTTGGAAAAATAAGTGTGATAATTAATTATATAAAGTTATTTTTTTCTTTTTCCATTTCCGAACTCTACTTCTCGCATCTTTATAAGGAGAAGAAGTGTCAAATTAGTAATAATTTTTAAAAATTTCAGAATAGTTTTTTTTATTAATTGTTTTACCTGTTTCCAAATAGTATTTTAAACCAAAAAGATGCTTTTTTAAACCTTTTGCTAATTGACCTTTTATCAAATAAATCATAAAACTTGGAGAGGTTGAATTGTAAGATGTCATTTTTACCTCGGTCTTATCGGTTCCTATGTTGGATAATTCGTAGATAGCAGACATATTTTTTAGAAAAGGAAGATTGTGATTGAAAACTTCTACTTTAAAACTTTTATTTTCATCTACTTTAGTTATTTGTTCATCTACAAATAGTTTGTTATCAAACATACAATGTCTCGAACAATTTAATGCACCTTTTGTTGCATTATCTATGTAGTTAGATGTTGGCATACCTGGGTTATGAATATGTATATCACCATATTGATTAAATAATACTTCCCATGTACCTTCTATTGATGAATTAATTACTTCTTTAAATACAGATTTAGTTATCATATTAGTTTTATTTATATCTTTACTTCTAATTCGAAAGCAAATATATAAATAACTTTCAAAATGAAAGCAAAAAAAGAAAATATTTTCAGATCTGATTGCCCAATAAGCTCAGCTTTAGATTTATTTGGTGATAAGTGGTCATTATTAATTATACGTGATTTAGTGTATTTTAAGGAAAGGACGTTTAAAGATTTCTCTAATGCAGCGGAGAGAATTTCATCTGCACGTTTAGCCGATCGTTTATGTAAACTTGATGTGCTAGGTTTAATTAAAAAGTCAAATCATCCAACAAATAAAAAAGTGTTTATATATAGTCTCACAGAAAAGGGACTTGATTTATTTCCTGTTATTGCAGAATATGTTAGATGGAGTAATAAGTATTTAAATAATCACATAAATGAATCTGCAAAAGAATTTGCTCAAAACCTTGAAAAAAATAGGGGTGAGACTCTAAATCAGTTTATGAATCTTTAATTTATTAAGTGTAAAAAACTAGTTAATCTTTATTATATTTTCAATAGTTTTTTTTGTGTTATGTAGATCAATTAACTCTAATGGCATATGTACAAGGTTTGTAAACCTTGTATATATAAATAACAAATAGCGTATTCTCGAAATTCTAGCTTTTTTATTTTTTAATATAGTTTTCTTTATTAAAATGTTTTGCTTTTGGCCATTTCCAAGCATACCAAACAATTAAAGCAGTAATAATACTTTCTAAAAAAGCTAAAAACACATAGAATCCGTACCACCCAGTATTTGAGTTGAAGCCAATGAATAACATCATTATTGTGAACAACATTCCAAGTAATATATTCAGAACACGATTTATTTTTGGTTTTAAGATAATTGAAAGAGCAACCATTACAGATGAGGTAGCCAAAATTATTGTAGCTATAAATAACTTAGTTGGATTGTTTAAAATATTTTCACCAGTAATTAAACTGTTTACTTTATTTGGTGTGTATAATTCAAAATAATCCCCATATAAATAACATAGGGTTACAGAAGTCCACAACAATGCAAGTTTAATTTTGATATTTACTTTTGGATTGTCTAACATATTATTTGGTCTTTAATATTTATATGGTATGATCTAATTATAAAGACGTAAAATCTTTTTAAATGGTTGCCTGTATGGTAAGTTCAGTTAGAGTTTCAACTTGTTGTTAACAGTTCGACTTAACACCAGACTGTAACTTTAGCCTAAAATGACTGTTTTATTCTTTGTTATGCTTCCGTTTTTTTTAACTTTAAATATCCATAAAATTGAAACCCTAAAAAAGGAATCCAAAGTAAGTTTATTAAAGAAAGAATATCTGAGGAACCTTCATAATTAGAAGTTTCACGAAACCCGAAAAAATGAGAAATTACACTCAAACCATTAATAACACTATTACTTGTATCTCCACCATCTTCTCTTAAAAGACAAAAGGTCATGAAAATAAAAAAAGTTAAAAATAAAAATTTTTTAGTTTTCCCTTTTGAATTGTAAAAACTCCAAATAATCATCAGTTGAAAAATAAAGCTTAATAAAAACCCAAGACCAAGAAGGAACATATACCAACCAAATGCCATTACTGTTATTGTCATAAAAGCAATTGTAATGATGGTCATAAAAATAGGCTGATAATATTTATTCATTTATTTTTTGTAAGAAGTTAATTATTATTTTCATTCAAATTTGATAGAGAACCCTAAAACATATTGTCTTTTTTGATTTTTAAAATTTCTTCATGGATATTCGTAATAATTTTTTCTGTTTTTATTTTCTGATGTAAACATTTGGATTATGTTTCTCCATATAAAATTCAGGATGTGGTAATTCTTTAAAACCAAATTTTTTATAAAGCCATTCAGCAGTATCTGTTAATAGAATCCATCTTCTTAATCCTTGAAGATTAGGATGCTCCATTATTTCGTTAATTAGCCATTTACTTAATCCATTCCCTCTATATTCCTTTAAAATATAAACATCTCCTAAATATGCAATGGTTGAATAGTCAGAAATTATTCGAGCAAATCCAATTTGTTTGTTTTCGAAATAAAGTCCAAAATTTAAAGAATTTTCAATAGATGTTTTCAAAGTATTCATTGGAATTCCGTTACTCCAATCAGCTTCGTTTGTGAGGAATTTGTGAATGCTTGAAATATCTAATTTATTCTTGTCAGTTGAAATGATATAATCATTTTTATGAGTTTCTATAATTTCCAATTCAGTTTTTTTAATTAATGCTAGCACATTTGTGAATGGTTAGTTGTGCTATTTTAGCGTAAAAATAATAAAATACTTGAAATTAATTGTCTACGAGATTTGTCCTAAGGAACAAATCCGTAAGCAATTAATTATACATTTTGTTGTGTGGTCGTTATTTTTTTAATTCATCGATTGTTCCTTCTAAAGCTATAACCCATCCATTTTTAATATCATCTTTATCTTTTTTTGCAATTTCTAAATTCCTATTCAGTAAAGGCAAAAAATCTTTATCATTAATAGTCTGTATAGCCTCTAATAATAAACTTCCATAATCTCCATTTTTTAATTCAGAAATTATAACATCTTTAATTCGTTTGTCTTTTCTGTTGGCTAATCCAACAATAGCCTCAGATTTAGTTTCAAAGTGATTATCATTAACTCTATTCCATAAAGCAGTTCTAATTTCTTCGGAATCATTTTCAATTTGAGTTCCAAGTCCAAAAACTGCCCAGTTTCTAATATCTGAAACCTTATCATTAGATAATTCAATTAGTGTTTTTATTGCGGTTTCATTTTCTAAACAAGAGATAGCAAGAGTCAAATCAAACCTTACATTTAAATTATCATGGTCTTTAAACTCTATTAATTTAGAAATTTGTTTTTTGCTAAGATTCTCATTATTGTGACTTATTGAAGATAAAATTGCCGAAATAACTTTTGGATTATTCTCATTGTTCAACAATTTGAAATATAAGTCAACTGTTCTATTCTGTTGATATCTTGGGTTAAAACCTAATTGAGCTAATACATAAATTCCAATAATTTTTTGTTTATCATTATCAGATTTAGCAAGTTTGAACGCTTGATTATAAACTTCATTATTGGGTCTTTTTCTTAATTCAGAGATGTTATCCCAAAAAGTTTTTTTAGTTTTATTATTCAACAGACGAGTGAATATTTTTTCAGAAGGCCATTTTTTTCTACTCATTTTCTTTTTTCAGTGATGCTTTAATGAAACACAACGTCTCTTGTATGATGCGTTTGCATCCTGCAGGGTGCAAACGCATCATACAAATTGTTGTAACACTTTTTTATTTAACAGATTGTTGATTAAGTGTATTTAATAAACTTT
>JBELFC010000092.1:0-12748 GCA_042093175.1 Tenacibaculum sp.
GACTACCATCTAAATTATATTTTTGTTGAACTTCAAGTTTCTTGTTATCAAGATGTGAAGGAGCTAAAAGTAATTTGTCATATTCTGTAATTACTGATAGTTGAAACTTTTCATAATAATTAGCAGCAGTTTCTGTAGATTGATTACTTTTTTCAGTCGTAATAGTTTTTGGTGTGCTAGTAGTTTTAGGAGTGCTTTCTACTTTGGTAATTTGTATAGGTGCGCTAGCTTCCATGTTTTCAAGATAAGCTACTGAGCTATCCTTATACCAACCTTCTGAATATTTAGAATAGGTTTCTTTGTTAATAAGAATTTTTTGAATCTTATTATTACTTGCATCAAAGTTTTCTAAAGCAGTACAGTTTTTAATATTTAGTTCAGTAAGTCTATTGTCATTACAATATAAATCTCTCAAAGAAGGCTTATCACCAAGTTTTAAAGAGGTTAATTTATTGTTGTCACAACTTACAGAAAATAAATTTGGATTGTTGCTTAAATCTAAAGTTTCAATTTTATTATCACTACAGTTTAAAAAAGTAATTTCAGTGTTTTTAGAAAGATCTAGTTTAGTAATTTCATTACCATAACAATCCAAACGTTTTAAGTTTGGAAAGTGTTCAATACCAGATAAACTTTTTATTTTAGAATTAACATTAGGTAATAGTTTATTTTCTAAAGGAGTATTAATATTTAAGTTTACAACATATCGTGCATCACTAACTAAAATATTCCCATTTAAACCATTAGTATCAATGTTTAAATCTATTAAAGCCTCTTCAAAACCAATGTCAGGTATTATAATTGTTTCTTGGGAAAATAAACTGATTGTAAATAAGATTGAAATACAAAAAGTATTAATTAATTTCATAAATATATAGAATTTGGGGTCAAATTTATATATTTAATATGCTTTAAAAAAATTAAAGTACAACTAGCTTAATTTTTAAAGATCAGAAAAAGTAAAACTAGTATCTTTGTAGGCCATATTTATATTATATGATTACTCAACAAACAATTGATAGAGTTTTTGAAGTTGCCCAAGTAGAAGAGGTGATAGGAGAGTTTGTACAATTAAAAAAATCTGGAAGTAGTTTTAAAGGATTGAGCCCTTTTACAGATGAAAGAACACCTTCTTTTATGGTATCTCCAGTGAAACAAATATGGAAAGATTTTAGTACAGGAAAAGGAGGGAATGCCATTTCATTTTTAATGGAGCATGAACATTATACATATCCTGAAGCAATTAGATGGCTAGCTAAAAAATATAATATTGAAATTGAAGAAACTGAGCAGTCTGATGAGCAAAAAGAGCAAATGAATGAGCGTGAAAGCATGTTTCTAGTTTCAAAATTTGCAAAAGATTATTTTCATGATTTATTAATGAATAGTCAAAACGGACGAGCAATAGGTTTGTCTTACTTCAAAGAAAGAGGTTTTAGAGAAGATATTATCGAAAAATTTGACTTAGGATATTGTAAAGATGAGTGGGATAATTTTACAAAAGCTGCATTAGCTAAAGGCTATGATTTAAAATATTTAAAATCTACAGGACTAACAATAGTAAAAGAAGGAGGTGCTCAAGATAGGAAATTTGATCGTTTTAAAGGAAGAGTAATGTTTCCTATTCATAGTATGTCTGGTAGAATTTTAGGATTTGGAGGAAGGATATTAACAAATGATAAAAAAGCCGCAAAATACTTAAACTCACCAGAAAGTGAAATTTATCATAAGAGTAAAATATTATACGGACTTTATCATGCTAAAAAAGAAATAGCAAAACAAGATAATTGTTTCTTAGTTGAAGGGTATACAGATGTTATATCTTTTTACCAATCTGGAGTTGAAAATGTGGTGGCTTCTTCCGGTACAGCGTTAACTCCCGATCAAATTCGATTGGTAAATAGATTAACAAAAAATATAACAGTTCTTTTTGATGGAGATGCTGCAGGAATTAGGGCTTCTCTTAGAGGTATAGATCTAATTTTAGAGCAAGGAATGAATGTGAAAGTTGTTTCATTTCCTGAGGGAGAAGATCCAGATAGCTTTGCTAAATCACACTCTACAGCAGAATTGAAAAGCTACTTAGAAGAAAAATCACAAGATTTTATTGAATTTAAAGTGTCTCTTTTAATGGAGGAGGCAAAAAATGATCCAGTAAAAAAAGCAGGTTTAATTCGAGATATTGTTACTAGTATTTCTAAAATTCCTGATGGCATTCAACGTGAGGTATATGTACAAGAATGTGCAAGAATTATGGATATTTCTGAGCGAGTTTTGTTTAGTGAATTAGCTCAATTAATAAATAAAGGAGCAAGTAAAAGCTCTGCTCAATCTTCTCAACGAGCTTCTGAAAAAACAAAAATGGAGCTTGTTAAAGGGAAAGCTTCAGGTAAAGGTGCTCAAAAAATAGATCAATTAACAATTTTAGAAAAAGAGATTATACGAATTTTATTGTTATATGGAAATGAAGTGATTGATTTTATTAACTGGGTAGACGTTGTTGATAAGCATGGAAGGCCTATGCTAGAAAAAGAAGAATATCAAAATTCAGTTTCAAATGAATTGTACCTGAATTTACAAGAAGATGAAATTGAGTTTTCAAACGAGTTATTTAGGTTAACCTATTATGAATTAGTACATCAATTAAATCAAAAAGAAAAAATAGTAATTGATCAGCTAATAATGCATGAGAATACTAATATTTCAAGTTTAGTAACTAATATTTTAATGGATGAAGAAAAATATACATTAAGTAGTTGGGAACGAAAAGAAGTTTTTGTTACAGAAACTGCCAAAATATTACCAAAATTAGTTACTGATGCTATTTTGAATTTAAGAAGAGTGTTAATAGAAAAGAAAATAGAGGGTATACTTCATAATATACAAGAAAAACAAGCCGTTCCTGACTTAGAAGAGATAAGTAATTATACAGAGCTTAAGAAGCTTCTTTTTGAAAAACTTAATAGAGTAGTTTAAAAAATAAAAAAAAGATAAAAGGTGTTTTTCCTTTGTGTAAAAAAATACGTTTTATCTTTTTTTTTGTAAATTGCCCTTGAAAAGAATAAAGAAAACAAATCATAACAAATAATCATGAGAAAATTTTTACAAATTTTCGAATTAATTAGGCTAATTATTTTACTCCCCTTTAAAATTTCAAATGGTCAAAAAAAACGAGCGTACAAAAGAATAAAGCAGCAGATGGTATCTGCAAATTTACTTTAAGTCTTTTGGAATCTCACAAACAGGTATAGGTATCATCTTATGCTGGTTTATTCGGTTAAGTCGAGTGTATATTTCATATACCTCTAACTTTCTACCCGTAAAATCAGTACTAATTTTGCCTTTTTCCTGCATGTCCATAGCCCATTCTAATTCATCATATGAAGCTCCAATTTGATCTTCATCTGTTCTACTATCTCCAAATAAGCCATCTGTAGGTTGTGCTTTTTGAATTGATGATGGAACTTCTAAATATTCAGCAAGTTTGTAAACTTCTGATTTTACTAAATTTGCAATGGGGCTTAAATCTACACCACCATCACCATATTTAGTAAAAAAACCAACCCCAAAATCTTCCACTTTATTACCAGTTCCAGCAACTAATAAACCGTGTAATCCAGCAAAGTAATATAACGTAGTCATACGTAAACGAGCACGTGTATTTGCCAGTGCTAAATCTACTTTAGGAGATGAATTGATTTGAGGAACTACTGTTTTAAAACCTTCAAAAGTACTTGTTAAATTAACTTCAGCTTCGCTAACATTTTTAAATCGTTCTTTTAGTTGTTTTATATGTTCATTAGCTCTGTTTACTTGAGAAGTAGCTTGGTGTATTGGTAGTTCAACACACAATGTTGTTAAACCTGTTTCAGCGCATAGGGTAGATGTTACAGCACTATCTATTCCTCCTGAAATTCCAACAACAAAACCACTAACTTTTGCATTAGTAGCGTAATCTTTTAACCATTTAATAATATGCTCAGCAACTTTAGGTGTATCCATTCTATAAGTATTTGTATGTAAGTTTTTACTTGGTGAAACTATTTTAGTAATTTCGACGTTGTAAATTTGAATGTAAATATACTAAAGTTAATGCAAAAGTTTTTAGCCCTTTTTTTGGTAACAGTGTTGTTTTTTTCTTGTAAAAATGTAAGTAAAGATGAGGTTGATGTGTCTAATATTTCAATAAATTTTAAGCTTGATAGGTTTGATGTAGATTTTTATAATGCACCTGAAAAACAACTAAATGAGTTGAAGCAATATTACCCTTTTTTATTTCCTTTTGGTGTACATGATAGTGTTTGGTTAAAGAAAAGAAAAGATAAAGATGAACAAGAATTGTTTGTTGAAGTTCAAAAAAAGTATAGTAATATAGATATTTTAAAAAATGAGTTGGCGTTATTGTTTAAGTATGTAAAACATTATAACACGAAATTTAAGAGCCCTAAGGTAGTTACCATGCTTACAAATATAGATTACGATCATAGAGTTGTGTATGCTGATAGTTTGATGTTAATTTCATTAGATGCTTATTTAGGAGAGAAACACGAGTTTTATGGAGAGTATCCAGCATATATTAAGCAAAATAATACTAAAGATCGAATAATAATAGATGTTGCTAATTCTATTATAAATAAACAAGTATTGATAGGGAAGGGAAGAACTTTTGTAGATAAGATGGTAGATAAAGGAAAAAAAATGTATTTATTAGATGCTTATGTGCCTATGGTTGAGGATAGAATAAAAATTGGATATAATGCGTTGAAATATAGTTGGGCAAAAAATAATGAAGAAGAAATATGGCAGTATTTTATAGAAAAAGATTTGTTGTTTAGTACCGATAAAAGTTTGGACAGAAGATTTTTGGAAATAGCTCCATTTTCTAAATTTTACAAAGAGGAAGATAACTTGTCACCAGGAAGGATAGGAGAGTGGATTGGATGGCAAATTGTTAGGTCATATATGGATAAGAATGATGTATCTTTGCATCAGTTAATACGAACAAGCGAAGAGGAAATCTTTAAAAAATCTAAATATAAACCAAGGAGATAATGAGTGTAGTACATAAATCAGAAATAGCATTTACAGTAGGATTAGACGAGAATAGAATCCCTGAAGAAATTTCATGGAATGCTGAAGACGGTGGAATTAAGAATGAAGAGTCTAAAGCAATTATGTTATCAGTTTGGGATCATAAGAAAAAGGATACTTTACGCATGGATTTATGGACTAAAGACATGCCTGTTGATGAAATGAAGCAGTTTTTTCATCAAACCTTAGTATCTATGGCAGGATCATTTGAAAGAGCTACAAATGATGAGAAAATGAGTGCTACTATGAGAGATTTTTGCGATTATTTTGCAGAGAAATTAGAATTAGTAAAGAAATAAAAAAAAAGCAACTTTTAAGTTGCTTTTTTTATGAAGTATGGTTTTTTATCTTGTTAATTATAAATTCATAATCTTCTGTATTATTAACGAAATCTAAATTAGAAACATCAATAATTAAAATATTAAGATCTGGTTGAGTTTTTATAAAATTACTATAACCATCATGAATTTTTTGTAAATAACTAGCCTCTATATTCTGTTCGTATTCACGTCCTCTTTTCTTTATGTTTTGTAGTAAGCGTGTAGTGTTTTGATATAGATAAACATAAAGATCTGGCTTTGTAATTTCTTTATACATCATGTCAAACATCTTCCTGTATAAAGTGTACTCGTCATTTTGAAGAGTAATTTGAGCAAAAATTAATGATTTAAAGATATAATAATCAGAAACTATAAAATTTTTAAATAAATCAAACTGAGCTAAATCTTCTGAAAGTTGTTGATAGCGATCTGCTAAAAAGCTCATTTCTAAAGGAAAAGCATACCGCTCATTGTCGTTATAAAATTTAGGTAAAAACGGATTATCAGCAAAACGCTCTAAAACTATTTTTGCATTAAATTCATCTGCCATCATTTTTGTTAATGATGTTTTACCAGCACCAATGTTACCTTCAATAGCTATGTAATTATATTTTTCAGTAATTGGTATAGGTCTACTCAATTTTTCAGGAATAATCTTTATATCTGAAGTGTCTGTACAATTCTTTAAACAATCAATTAATTTTACTTTTTCGATAGGATGAATTACATTTTTTGCAATTTCAACCAATGGAGCAAGGGCAAATTTTCGCTCTAGCATTCTGGGGTGAGGAACTATTAAATTTTTTGAAAAAATAATTTCATCGTCAAAAAGAAGAATGTCAAGATCAATAACTCTATCAGAATAGCTGTTACTATCGTTTCTGACTCTACCTAAATCATTCTCAATTTTAAGAAGTGTAGTAATTAATGTTTCTGGAGGTAAGTATGTAGATACTTTAATACAAGTATTGTAAAAGTTATTACTGCTAAATCCCCAAGAAGGAGTTTCATACACAGGAGCAACTTTTAGTATTGATCCTACTTTATTTGCAATTATATCAATTGCATTTTGTAGGTTCTTTAACTTGTTTCCTTGGTTAGTTCCTAATGAAAGGTATGTAATTCGTTGTATTTTCATTTGTAGACTGCAAAGAAAAATAAAATATAAAAGAATATAGAGATAAAGAAGGGTTTTATTTTTTTGAATATTAAAGTATGATTTTTATTCTAATTGAATCAATTAATAAGTAATGTTTAAATACCATTATACTAACTTTATAAAAGTAGGGTAAAACACTTTTAATTAGTTATACTACTATAATTAGTTTTTAACTGTTTTACTAATTTAAATGGAAGTAAGAATGAAAATAATGAAAAAAATATCGCAATTACTTGAATTAATCGGGTTAATTATATCCTTGCCTTTTAAAATCTCTAATGGGCAAAAAAAACGAGCATACAGAGAAATAAAAAAACAATTAATTTCTACTAAACTAATTTAAGTTTATTTAGATTAAAAAAAATCACTTTTTAGGTAGGGTAAAGTAAAATTTGATTGTTTTATAATTGAATTTCTTAATAGAGTAAGGTTTTTTGCTAAGATCGTAATTGGGGAATTAGATCTTGATTTATAAAAAAATCTCTTAATTCAAAAGGCTACCAACTCTTGGTAGCCTTTTAGCTTTTAATTTTTTAAAAATAATTAAAATTTATAATTTATACCAATTTGTAGCCCTATGCTATTTGGTGTTCCTACAGCTTTATTTTGAAGGTTGAAATATTTTTTATAATTTAATTCTAAATTAAAATAAGTGTTCTTAAATAATTTTAGTTCTGATGAAACCCCTAAGTTTAATGAACCAGCTTTATCATTAAATAAATTATTATAGCCAATATTAAGTTTATCTTTTTTCGAATTACTTAAATATACAGTATTGCTTTCTTGATATATCATACTGTATCCAGCTATGGTACTTAAATTATAACGACCATTTAAAACTTGATACTTTATTTCTAATGGAAATTCTAAATAGTTAAATTCTTGAGTTATATTAAATAAATTTTCATTGCTAATAAAGTTAATAATTTCATTTTCATTGCTAATGAATGATATCCCGGGTTGTTTTAAAGTTGTTGAAATTTGATTGTTAATGCTTTTCGTTTTAATGTTGTTGATACTGTTTTTTAATGTTAGCTTTTGTATACCAAGTCTTATTAAAAGATTATTGTTAATTCTGTAATTAAAATACATCCCATAGTTATAGGAGAAGGAATTATTTGTTGTATTTAACCCAAGTTTATTGCTATAAATATCATTTAAATTACTTAATGAACTAAAGTGGTTAACTCCAAAATTTGCAGTGATACTTATTTTACTTTTACTTTTTTTTGATTGATTTTTATAAGTATCTTTATTTAGTATACAAATAGAGTTTGTATTCTTATATGGTTTAATACCCATGGCTTTAAGTTTAGTATAACTTTTTTTAGTATTAATACCATGTTTAAATACAAGTGTTGTTTCATGTGTTAGTTTAACTTTTTTATCAATACTTTTATGTTTAGTTTTTTTAGACGCTAAATTATTTTCTTTCTCTTTTCTCTTGTCTTCTATGCTTATATAGCTGGCTAATGCTTTTTCTTTTTGTATGATTTTAAGTGGATTATTATTATTGAGTTTTTCTGTTTTATCAATTGATTTTAAAGCTGTTTTCTTTAGTTTTAAATGTATTGTTAACGCTAACAAGCTTACTAAAATTAATATGATTATTATTCTTTTTGTCCAGTTTTTCTTTTTTGGATTAAGTTCTGATGTAATATTTGTCCAAACAAAATCATCAGGGGTATCTTTATAACCTTCTAATCTATCTTTAAAAACAGCACCTATCTCTTTATTATTATTCATGTGAATTGTTTGTTTTTTTATAGTTTAGAACTTTGTTTCTTAATACTTTTTTTGCCCTAAATAAATTGGATTTAGAAGTTCCTTCTGATATAGAAAGCATTGTAGATATTTCTTTATGTGAGTAATTATCTAATTCATATAAATTGAAACATATTCTATATTGATCTGGTAATTCTTGAATAAATTTTAATATGATTGATAATGGTATTTCTTTTATAGGAGGTATTTCTATCTTATCCTTTAAATACATATCTTTCAAAGGAGTACTTGATTTTATGTTTTTTTTGTATTTATCAATGGCTTTATTAATTGTAATTCTTTTCATCCAACCTTCAAATGATCCTTTGTTTTTGAATTCTTTTATGTTTTTTAAAATTTCAATAAAAGAATCTTGAAGGTTATCTTGTGCTTCTTCTCTATTTATACAATACTTTAAGGATACACCAAATAATACATCTTTATATAGTTTATAAAGTGTATTTTGTGCTTGGTGTTCTTTTTTTATACAAGAATTAATTAATTTTTCTAATTCCAATTTTTTATTTCTTTAACATATACATGCAACTTTAATTAAATGGAGATACAATATAAATAATATTAAATAGAGAGATGGTTTATAATTTTATAGCACTCCATGTACCTTGAGGTAACGAAATATGTTTGTATGTCCCTTTTAATGTCATCTCACTTAATGTACCGGTGTATATATAAGTACACTTATTTAATTCTGGTTTATTACCATTGAATATGTATGTTAAAGTATTTCCATTTAAAGACCAAGTGCCATGTGTTTTATATAAACGTATTCCATTATCAGTTATCTCTTCAAATTTTGTGGTATTGTTTTCATAAAATTTTACCTCTGAATTTATTTTGTAATTATTTTTAGGGTAAATAGTTAACATTTTCCAGGTTGTATCTTTAAAAGGTAATGTAGTATATGTTTTTTCTTCGCTGTATATTATTTCTTTTTGAGTTTTAATAAATGACCTGAAATAATAAGTTGTATTAACTAATAACCCTTCAATTTTTGTGATATAATTTTTTTTAGATTTATCTTCAATAAATGTATAATCATTTATAGTTGGTTTCGGTTCTAGGCTCCAACAAATACCATATTCAATTAAATTATTAGTGTTATGCTTTGAGTTAATTTTTATTGAGGTAAAAGTTTTTTGAGAAGAATTTATAATTGATGGTTTTTCTATAAAGTTTAGATTCAATTTTTCTTCTGAGCAGCTAATAAATATTTGAATTGAGAAAAATAATAATGCTAATAGTGTTAGTTTTTTCATTTTGAATTATTTTATGTTTAGTTAATCTTCATCATATGTTACATAAGCACTGATAAGGCCTTTTTGGTAGTCTTTGTTGTTTTTATTAAGAAAAAAATTATAATTAATCCAACAATAACCTTTATTACCCCAATTTGTTCCCCAAGAATTTACAATATTAAAAGCGTTCATAGTATCATCATATCCAACTATTAATATTGCATGCCCACAAAGTCCTTCAACAGGAGTTTTGCTATAAATATTCGTGATATATTGCTCATTTTGGATTTCGAAAACTAGATTTTCAAAGTCCATTGAAATTATAACAGGTTGTTTTTGGTTGAGTAATGTTTTTATTAGGTTTATTAGAGTGTATCTTTTTTGAGTAATTGTATCAGGAACACTCACGTAATAATATTCTTTTATTTTATTTTTTTCAGCTAAAGCAAGTTGCTTGTTAGTAGGTAAAGTTGAACAAGTGATATCTGTATAAGGAAACTCTTTCCAACTAGTTGTTCCTTGACTTTTTAAGATTTCTAGAGCATTTTGAATGTTAGATCCTGATAAACAGTTTGAGTTTTCTTTAGTTTGGTTATATATAAAAGAAGGGCTCATTACATCTTTATATGAGTTGTACTCATAGTTATGTTGTGTTTTTTCTTGGTAGCTTTTTAAATAATAGGTTGTGGCCCATGCTACACAACTTCCTTGATGACCTTGACTTCTAACTGGTGGCATGTCCGATGATAAATCTATAACACTAGGCAAACTATCAGGGATGGTAATTAAATTTATTAACTCAGATGATGAAGTTTTTTTTAATGCACTATTACAAGCACTTCCTGTTTGTTTTGGATCGTTTGGAGATTCTTCAGCAATAATTACTTCTGGAACAAAAATTGAAGGGGCTTCACTTTGAAGAGGAGATTGATTATATGAATATTCACAGCTATTTATAAATAAAATAGATAGAGAGATAATAAATAGATGAATCCTTTTTTTCATTTTAAATAATTTAGAGTATTATTTAATAGTCTGAGAAATCAAAAAAGGTTGCGTTAAAATCAAAAAAAAATCGCCAAAAATATTTTTTGGCGATTTTTTTATGAAAAAAGGAAGTTTTTAGTCTTCTTTTTTAGCTTCTCTAGGTTTTCTATCATCACGACGATTGTCACGTCCACGATTATTATCCCTACTTCTATTGTTATCTCTAGGAGGTCTAGCTACATACCCTTCTGGTTTAGGTAATAATGCTTTTCTAGAAACTTTTTCTTTACGAGTTTTAGGATCAATTCCGAAATACTTTACGTCAAGTACATCTCCTAATTTAACAACGTCAGTTACATTATTTGTGCGTTCCCAAGCTAATTCACTTACGTGTAATAAAACTTCATTACCAGGAGCTTCAGTGTATTCAACTACTGCACCGAAGTCTAAAATTTTAATTACTTTAACTTGATAAACAGAACCTCTTTCTGGTTTGAACATCATAGATTCAATACGAGCTATAACTTTTTCAATTCCTTCTGGGCTTGTTCCTAAAATTTCAACAATTCCTTCTTCAGTAACAGGATCTTCATTGATAACAATTGTAGTTTCTGTTTCTTTTTGTAATTCTTGAATATGTTTACCACCTGGTCCTATAAAGGCACCAATCATATCATTAGGGATAGTTCTGGTAATCATTTTTGGAGCATGTGCTTTAACCTCTTCACTAGGTTGAGCAATAGTATCTGTTAATTTTTCTAAGATATGTAAACGACCTTCACGAGCTTGTTTTAATGCATTTACTAAGATTTCATAAGATAAACCTTTAACCTTAATGTCCATTTGACAAGCAGTAATACCATCAGCAGTACCAGTAACTTTAAAGTCCATATCACCTAAATGATCTTCATCACCTAAAATATCAGATAAAACAGCATAACGATCACCATCAGAAATTAATCCCATAGCAATACCAGAAACTGGTTTTTTTAATTGAACTCCAGCATCCATTAATGCCATTGTTCCTGAACATACAGTTGCCATTGAAGAAGAACCGTTAGATTCTAATACTTCAGATACAACACGAACTGTATAAGGACAATCAGCAGGAATCATTCCTTTTAATGCACGTTGTGCTAAATTACCATGTCCAACTTCTCTTCTTGAAGTACCTCTTAAAGGTCTAGCTTCACCTGTACAAAAAGGAGGAAAATTATAATGTAAATAGAATGTTTCTTCACCTTCATAAGATGGCATATCTATTTGATTTGCTTCTCTAGAAGTTCCTAATGTTACCGTAGCTAAAGCTTGAGTTTCTCCACGTGTAAAAATAGAAGAACCATGGGTAGATGGTAAATAATCAACCTCACACCAAATTGGTCTTATATCTGTAGTTTTACGTCCATCTAAACGTAAACCTTCTGAAAGAGTTAATTCTCTAACAGCATTTTTTTGTGCTTTATTAAAGTACTTACTAATTAAACCTCCAAAGTCAGCAATTTCTTCTTCTGTAAACGAAGCAACAATTTCTTCTTTTACTTCAGAAAAAGCTAAACCTCTTTCTTTCTTAGAAGTTCCTTTTTTAGCGATATCATAACATTTTTGGTAAGCAGCATCATGAACTTTCTGAGCTAATTCTTCATCTTCTCTTTCTGGTTCATACTCACGAGTTTCTTTTTTACCGAAAGCTTCTGCTAAACGAACTTGTGCAGCACATTGTACTTTAATAGCTTCATGAGCAAATTTAATTGCATCAGCCATTTCCTCTTCAGTAACTTCATCCATCTCACCTTCTACCATCATTACAGAATCAGCAGAAGCACCAATCATCATGTCTAAATCAGCATCAGCTAATTGAGTTCTATTAGGATTGATAACGAATTCACCGTTTACTCTAGCAACTCTTACTTCTGAAATAGGAGTTTCAAAAGGAATGTCACTTAATTGAATTACCGTTGAAGCAGCTAAACCAGCTAAAGCATCTGGCATAACGTTTTCGTCATGAGACATTAATTGAATCATTACTTGCGTTTCTGCATGGTAATCTTTTGGGAATAATGGACGTAATACACGATCCACTAAACGCATTGTTAATACTTCTCCATCACTAGGCCTAGCTTCTCTTTTAAAGAAACCACCAGGATAACGACCTGCAGCTGCAAATTTTTCTC
>JBELFC010000093.1:0-12567 GCA_042093175.1 Tenacibaculum sp.
CTATACATTGGAATGGTGTTGCACAAGGTCATAAACTGCAAAGTGGAGTTTATGTATATGAGTTAAGAGTTGAAGGTAAAAGATTACAACGTAAGTTAATTATAAAATAAATATTCTTAATTATTTATATATAAAAGGGGGCTGTTTCACAGTCCCTTTTTTACATTTAGGATATAGCTTAACTAAACTGTTTTTAGCCAAAATCACTGACTTTGTTAAAGAAATTAAGAAAAGTATAAGGGAAACGTAATTATTTGTTAATGAATTAAACAAAATCTCTAAAAATTACATTTTTTTTAACGAGAAATACGTTTTTAAAATAAAAAAACATAATTACCTTTGTAGTATCATCACTCAGTTACTAATCTGAGAGAGGAATTTTAAGGGGAAAACAAACCTTCTAGAGTACTTCTAGAAGGTTTTATTTTTATAAAAAAGTTATTTCTTTTTTGGAGGCATCGGACCTCTTAAATGTATGATAAGTCCATTTAAAAAGTTTCGTAGAATTTGATCACCACACTCCATATATTTAGGGTGGTCTTCAGCTCTAAATAAAGCACCTAATTCACCTTTAGAAACTTTAAAATCAACTAAAGCACAAATTTCAATGATATCAGTATCGCGTAACTTATGTGCTACACGTAATTTTTTAAAAACGTCATTGTTAGATAATCCACCCATAAAGTATTTATATTTTTTATTAATTAACCATGCTAAAAATAGCCCAAGCGTAAATTGCAAAACGTAAAAAACGAAATAAACCAACAATTACTACATTTTTAAAAGGGTATTTAATCATACCAGCAGTTAAACAACTAATAGCAAAAGGTAATGGTAATAAGGCTCCGACTAAAATTAAAAAACCTCCCCACTTACTAGTGTTTTTAAGGTTTTTAGCCATTTTTACTTCTAAATAATTTCTTACAGAATCAATCTTTAAAGAAGCTCTTCCTATAAAATAAGCAGCCAATCCACCAGAGTATGATAATACAGCTAAAATAGAAAGATTTAAAACAGGACTAGAAGTCTTTTTAGACCAAGCAATAAAAATTTCAGGAGGAATTAATCCTAAAATCGTCTCAGATATGAAAAAAGTAATTAATATAGCAACTCTAGAAAAAGTTTCAGTCATGGTTTGTAAACCATCATTAATATTATAAACATATTTATTAAATAATATTAAAGCAATTACTACTCCAACTATAGGGAAAAAAGCTTTTTTTAAGCTTTCCCAAATAAACATATAAAAACCAGTACGATTATAATAATTATGTAATCGTTTATAATGTGGTTTATCTATTTTCTTTTTATTCTTTTTTTGGCTCATGACGTAAAAACGAACTCAGTTTTTATAAGTTGCAAAAGTACAAGGTAATTAGAGATAAATCAAAGAAATCTTGTTAATTATAAACGTGCTATTGCAGCTTCTGCACAACGCTCTCCATCCATAGCTGCAGAAATAATTCCGCCAGCATATCCACCACCTTCACCACAAGGAAATAAGCCTTCAATTTCTGGATGCTCTAAGTTTTCTTTTCGAGGTATATTAACAGGTGATGAGGTACGTGATTCAACTCCAATAATATTTGCTTCTGCTGTATAGTATCCATGCATTTTTTTACCAAAAGCGGCAAATCCTTTACGTAATTTTCCTCCAATTAATTTAGGAAGTAGAGAATGCATAGGAGATGAGTTTATACCTGGTTGATATGAAGTTTCGTTTAAAGAAGAAGATAATCTACCTTCAACAAAATCAGTTAATCGTTGTGCTGGCGCAACTTGGCTTCTACCACCAGCATTAAAAGCTAATTTTTCTAAATCTTTTTGATACTGAAGCCCTTTTAAAACTCCATACTTTTCGTATTTAGGTAAGTCTTTGTCAATATTTATTTCAACTACAATACCTGAGTTAGCAAATTTGTTATTTCTACGTGAAGGAGACATTCCATTCACAACAACCTCGCCATTAGCAGTAGCTGCAGGAACAATAAATCCTCCAGGGCACATACAAAATGAGTATACTCCACGGCTTCCTACTTGATGTACTAAACTATAAGCAGCGGCTGGTAATAATTCATCTCTTTGTCCAGTACAACTATACTGAATTTGATCAATTATTTCTTGTGGGTGTTCCACACGAACTCCCATTGCAAAAGATTTTGCCTTTAATAAAATATCTTTTTTGTGAAGTAATTCATAAATATCTCTAGCTGAGTGACCAGTAGCTAAAATTACAGAATTAACGGTCATTTCAGTACCATTTTGTAATTGTATAGCTTGTAATTTGTTGTTTTTTATACTAAAATCAGTAACTCTTGTGTCAAAATGAATTTCACCACCATATTTTAAAATATTTTCACGAATATTTTGAATTATTTTAGGTAGTTTATTTGTTCCAATGTGTGGATGTGCATCTATCAAAATTTGTTCAGTAGCCCCATGATAAACTAAGTTTTCAAAAATACGGCGTACATCACCACGTTTTAAACTTCGGGTATATAGTTTCCCATCGGAATAAGTACCAGCACCTCCTTCACCAAAGCAATAATTAGAATCTTCATTTACTTCATGAAATTGATTAATAGCACGTAAATCTCTACGGCGGTCTTGCACATTTTTACCACGTTCTAAAACTATAGGTTTATAGCCTAATTCAATACAACGTAGAGCAGCATACATTCCAGCTGGTCCAAATCCTATAATATGAACTTCTTTTGCGTTAGAAACATCTTTGTATTCAAAAATGTATTCTGGAGTATCAGGAATAGGCTCATTTATATATACAGCTACTTTATAATTGAAAATAGTTTCTTTTTTACGTGCATCAATAGATTTACGTAGAACTTTTACAGCTGTAATATCTGTAATTGGGATTCTTAATTTTCTAGAAGCTTTCTTTTTTAGAATATCTTCTTTTCTTTCTTCTATTAAATTAACACGTAACTGTAGTTCTTTTACCATGCTGCAAAGCTAGTTAATTTTTGATTTACACTATTTGTTTATTTTAGCAAAACAAACGTAGTTTTATGAAAGTTACTCAGGTTATTGAAAATGTGTTTAAAAAGTATTTGCCATCTCCATTTACGATAGCAATTTTATTAACGTTAATAACTATCTTTTTAGCATTAATACTTACCAAACCAATTAGCACATCTACTTTTGAATATTCACTAAACATAGTACGTTTTTGGGAAAAAGGTATTTGGACTAACGGTTTATTGGTCTTTGCATATCAAATGATGTTAATTTTAGTGTTAGGTCATGTGTTGGTTTTAAGCACCCCAGTGAGCAATTTAATTTTAAAAGTAACAAAATATTGTACTAATACTGCTACGAGTGCAGCTATAGTAAGTTGTTCTACAATGTTTATAGCTTTTTTTAATTGGGGATTAGGGTTGATTTTTGGTGCTTTATTAGCTCGAAAAGTAGCAGAGCATGCACAAAAAAATAATTTCAAATTAAATTATCCAATTATTGGAGCAGCTGGTTATGTTGGATTGATGGTTTGGCATGGAGGTATTTCTGGATCTGCACCCATAAAAATAAACGAGAGTGGGCATATAAAAAGTATAATGCAGTCTATTTCTTCAGATGAAATATTAGTACAAATACCAAATCTTATTGATTATTCACAAACAGTATTTAGTTGGTGGAACTTAGTTATCTTTTTTATGGTAGTAATTGCTGTAACTACAACTTTTTACTTTTTAGGAAAAAGAGCAACGCCCACTAAAATAAATTTACCAGAATATGGAATGGGTAAAGAAGATAAGGGAACTACCCAAGCCGAAAAATTAGATAGTTCATCGTTATTAGCTTATGCCTTTGGGATACTAATTTTGATAACTTTTTTTTATCGTTATTTTGAAGATATTAAGAGTTTGAAAATTACACCTAACCTAATCAATTTTTTTATGTTAGGTTTAGGGATAGTATTACATGGGAGTTTTAAAAAATTCACAAGTGCAATAACTGAATCAATAAGTGATGTGTCTGGTATTCTGATTCAGTTTCCTCTTTATTTTGGTATTATGGGAATAATGAAAAGTACAGGGATGGTTACTTTAATTTCTGACTTTTTTGTGTCAATTTCCACAACTACTACGTTACCAATTTTTACTTTTTTTAGCGCAGGTATAGTAAATGTTTTTGTACCAAGTGGAGGAGGGCAGTGGGTTGTACAAGGGCCTATTGTAGTTGAAAGTGCTTTAAAGTTAGGTGTTCCATTGCCTAAAGCTATAATGGCGTTAGCCTATGGAGATCAAATAACCAATATGTTACAGCCTTTTTGGGCATTACCTCTATTAGGAATTACAAAGTTAAAAGCAAAAGAAATTTTACCTTATACATTAATTGCTATGGTAGTAGGAAGTTTAGTGTATTTAATAGGTTTAGTTGTATTTTAGCGGTGAAATTTAAGATGTTTAAATAATGATTTGGATTGGTGAAGAAATAAATTTTCCTCCGTATGAAGTAGCAAATGAAGATGGTGTATTAGCTTTTGGGGGTGATTTATCAGTTGAACGATTAATATATGCTTATAAAAAAGGAATCTTTCCTTGGTTTAATGAAGGTGAACCTATTGTTTGGTATGCTCCTCAAGAAAGAATGGTACTATTTCCAGAAGACGTAAAAGTTTCTAAATCAATGAAGCAGATTCTTCGTAAAAAAGATTTTACTATTACAGAAAACAAAGTATTTGCTGAGGTGGTATTTAATTGTAAATATATTGATAGACATGATCAATATGGAAGTTGGATTACTGATGATATGGAGCAAGCTTACATTGAATTATATAAACAAGGGTATGCAAAGTCTATTGAAGTATGGCATTTTGATACTTCTCAAAATAAAAACAAGCTAGTTGGTGGTTTGTATGGAGTAGATTTAGGCAATGGTGTTTTCTGTGGAGAAAGTATGTTTAGTAAAGTTAGTAATATGAGTAAAGTAGCTTTTATTCATTTAGCAAAAAACTTAGGATACAAGTTAATAGACTGCCAAGTATACAATGAGCATTTGGCTAGTTTGGGTGCCTATGAAATAGATAGAAGTGATTTCTTGAAGTATTTATAAATTATACTTCTATTTCCTTTAGTATATCTAAATTATGGATAACATAAATTCTGCCACTAAAGTCATATTTTAAACCAAAAGGAATTGAATTGTCAGCATTCAATTCTTCAGCAATTAAGATTTTTATTTTTTTTCCATTTTCAAAAGATATATCAATTAAAGAAGGTATAAGCTTCGCTTTATCTATATGAGATATTTTAAAATCTATAATAGACGAATTTAAAACATGAATCCATCTATTATTTGCTTCCCATGATTTAATTATATCTAAACTTAAATGTGAGTTTTTTTGATATAAACCTTTTCCAAATTCAAAAAAATCATCATCCTTCCATGCTAAATGCCACCAAAAATCATTTTGCATTTGGATATTAATTGCAAAGTCAAAAGTATCAAACCCGTCAAAATAAAATTCACCTTTATGATTGTTAACTTCACTGTAAATAATTTTCTGAATCTTTTGGCCAACAATTTTTTTCGATACATCCATGAAAACTTACTTGAAATATGGAATAAAACACAAAAGTCTTAATAACTATAATAATTATTCTTTTTTATTAGGGTTATTTCTGTTCCTGTTTCTATTGCGATTTCTGTTTCTATTTCTTGAAGAATTAGAACGATTCCCACTTTCATTCCCACGAGGCTTATTGTTGTTTTTTGATCGTTGTTTTGAAGGTTTTTTAACAGACATCTCTTCAACATGATCATCTTCTTCCATAAAAGGATGTTCACCAAGTCTTGGAACTTTTTGTTTTATTAGTTTTTCTATATCTTTTAAATATGGTCTCTCTTCTGTCATACAAAAAGATAATGAAACACCACTAGCATTTGCTCTACCAGTTCTACCAATTCGATGTACATATGTTTCAGGTACATTAGGTAAATCGTAATTGATTACTAAAGATAAATCATCAACATCAATACCACGAGCAGCAATATCTGTAGCTATTAAAACCTTTAAAGAACCATCTTTAAAAGCTTTTAAAGCTTTTTGACGCGCCATTTGTGATTTGTTTCCATGTATAGCAGCCGATTTAATACCTGCTTGTCCAAGTTTAGTAACTACTTTATTAGCCCCATGTTTAGTTCTAGAAAATACTAAAACTGATTCATTAGGTTTTTCATTTAATAAATGAATTAATAACTTAGGTTTATTCTTTTTACTAACAAAATAGACACCTTGTTCAACTTTTTCGGCAGTAGCTTGTTGAGGTTTAATAGTAACACGTTCAAACTTGCCTAGCATTTTTTTTGACAATTCAGCAATAGTTTGTGGCATGGTAGCTGAAAAGAAAAGAGATTGTCGTTTAGGAGGTAACTTAGCTATGATTTTTTTAATATCATGTATAAATCCCATATCAAGCATTTGGTCAGCTTCATCTAAAACAACATGTTTAAGATCTCGAAATGTAATATGTCCAAGATCCATTAAATCTAACAAACGTCCTGGAGTAGCAACTAAAATGTCAACGCCATTGCGTAAGGTTTTTATTTGTTGAGCAGGTTTTACACCTCCAAAAATAACAGTGTTTCTAAGATTAGTAAACTCACTATAAGCAGTAAAGCTTTCTCCTATTTGAATTGCTAATTCTCTAGTAGGAGCAACAACTAAAGCTTTTATTTTTCTTTTCCCTTGAGGTTTGGTTACCTCTTTAGATAGGGTATTTATTATTGGAATTCCAAAAGCTGCTGTTTTTCCAGTACCAGTTTGAGCTACACCAAGTAAATCAGTACCTTTTAATAAAATAGGTATTGCTTGTTCTTGAATAGGTGTTGGATTTGTATAGCCTTGTTTTTCAAGTGCTTTTAATAATGGAGCTTCTAGTCCTAATTGTTTAAATGTCATATAGCGTTATAATACTGCAAAAGTACACTTATATTTTATAAGAAAGCTATTATGTATTAAATAGTAAGATAAGAGTTGTTTTTGGTAAAATTAAAATAGATTTAGTATGAAAAAATAATTGAAATGGAGTGGAAATAAAAAACTCGTAATTTGTTAGATTACGAGTTTTTTTATCAAGTATGAATTACTTAATAGCTCTTTTTAATTTGTTTGGCTCCACCAATAATAGGTAATGTTAGTTTAGTATCTTTCAAATCTACAGTTAGTTGTGTACCAGGTTTAGGTAATAATGTAAATTGACTATCACTAGAAAATATCATGAGACCTATTTGTTGTCCTTTTTTTATAATTTGATCATCTGGTTGTAAATCAAAAGTCATTTCATAAAACTTTCCAGGTTTTAATGGTTTGCTTTTTCTTAATGATTTATGATTTTGTAAATCTGCCCAACCACGAGTAATGATATTGTCAGTTATTTTAGCATTACTAGTATCATTCCAAGGTAAAGAAACTAACCATATTGATAAATTTGCAGCAGGTTTACTACTAGCTATTTTTACTGTAATACTTGGAACTCCTGAAATGTGAATGTCTTCTTTTAAAATTGGAGTAACATATAATAATCTATTTTTTGATTCAGATGCTTTGGCTAATTGTTTACCTGAAAAATTATAATCATCAATCAAAGTTTCTCTTATTTTTTTAGAACCTACTTTTAATTGTAATTTTCCTGTTTTTGAACCGTTTTTACCTAAGTGAAAAACAACTTCTTTAGCTTCAGGATTAGGATATTCATTATAAGCTGTAGGTTCAGTTCTTTTATCATTTTCTCTAACAATCCAAGCTCTTTTATCATTTTCAACATCGTTTTTTATTCCATGTAAATAACGTGTGAACCATCTGTTCATCATTTTAATTGGAGGTGGACCTCCATGACCATTTTGATGATAGAAAATTTGAGTAGGAATTCCCATTTCTTTTGCTCTTTTATAAATTCTATAACTATGCTCAGGCATTACATTCCAATCGTTAAAACCATGCGACATTAATAAAGCAGCTTTCATAGGTTTCATATCATTTAAATAATCACGACCAGCCCAAAAATCATTATAATCTCCAGTTACTCTATCCATGTTATTTAGCATTTCAGTATCTCTAACTGTTTTATTGTTATAAGGTCTTTTAGCTTCATCACCACTATGAATAAAATCATATAAAACATCAATGTCTTCTCCTAAATAACCTCCAGGAGAACGAACTAAGCCGTTAGATCTGTAATAGTGATAATAGGAAGTATTTGGCGCAATTGGTATAATGGCTTCTAAGCCCTTAACACCAGTTGTGGCTGCAGCTAAAGGTATTGTTCCATTATAAGAAGTTCCAGTCATACCAACTTTTCCTGTTGACCAAAAAGCAGTAACAGTTTCATTCCCATAAGGAGTAGTGTATCCTTTTATTCTTCCACATAACCAATCTATAACGGCTTTCGGAGCTAAAGATTCGTTATCTCCACCAACAGTAGGAGCACCTTGTGATAAACCTGTTCCAGGTGAAGATGAGTGTACTACAATGTATCCTCTTGGAACCCATTTTCTAATATGTGAATTAGAAATAATTGGTCTTTTTCCTCTTCTAATTACTTCTGGATGTACAGGCCTTTCTGTTTTTTCACCAATCTCGTGTTTTACATTCCAAAAAGCACCATCTACTTCTGGAGCTACTCCAGCGAAATATGGGCTAGAAACATATATAACTGGAAGCTTTAATCCTTGTTTTTCTGTTTGATGTGGCCTTGTTACAGCTACATGCATTCTGTCTAGTTTTCCATCACCGTCGGTATCAAACTCAGTTTCCACCCATAAGTCATGACGCAACCATTTTTCAGGTGAACTAAAAGCTTCAACAACTTGAGCTTCTCCGTTTTTAAATACAGGTTTTGCTTTTTCTTGAGCGTTAATGTTTATAGTTAACGCTATAGTTAATAATAAAATTAGTTTTTTCATTTTTATTGCTATTATTTTAGAACAGAAAATTCTATACTAGAATCTGTAAATACAGAATGTGTTTGTGTTTTAAAATCTTTTTTATCCGCTTTGTAAATATTATCTACATAAGTTTGAGGATTTAAATCGATTAAAGGAAACCATGTGCTTTGCACTTGAATTTGTAGTTTATGTCCTTTCTTGAATGTATGAAATACATCTTGTAATTTAATATTTACTGCAGTTTTTTTGTTAGGAGTAAAAGGTTCAGGTTTAGAAAAACTGTTTCTAAAACGTCCACGCATAATTTCACTACGTACCATAAGGTGATAGTTACTTAACTTTAAATGTGTTTGCATTTCCTTATTATCATTCTTTAAATCAGAAGGATGAACATCTATAACTTTGACAATCCAATCAGCTGCTGTTCCAGTAGTAGCGACATTTAATTTAGCTAATATATCACCAGAAAGCGTAAAGTCTTCATTTAAAATATCAGTTTCAAATACTAGAACATCAGGTCTTCTAGCTGCAAATCTTTGGTCGTCAGTCATGTATTTACGAGGAGTAAAAACAGTTTTTATATCTTCAGAATACGGTACAGGACGTTTAATGTCACTAATAAAATTGATTTTAGAGTTTCCTTTTTTAGAAGTTGTTAATTCTTGATTTTCAGATAAGAAAAAAGTTTCTTTTTGTGAGTTTTTTGGAGGCCAAACATCGTATGATTTCCATGTTTTTTTTCCTGTATCAAAGACATAAGCTTCTGGTAATCCTGAGTTTTTTGAACCATCACCTTTTAAGAAATGATTAAAAAACTTTGTTTCTATTTCTTTTTGGAATTTTAATGAAATAGAGTCTCCAAAATAATAGTTACCTACTTTATTAGGTACCTTGTTTCTTGACCATCCTCCATGATCCCAAGGACCAAACACAAGTGTGTTATAATTGTTAGGTTGATTTTTTTCTATTCCTTTATAGGTTTCTAAAGGACCATATAAATCTTCTGCATCAAACCAGCCTCCAACAACCATGGTTGCTACAGTTGAAGGAACTTTATTTAAATGTTGAATAATTCCTTTGCTTTGCCATATTGAGTCGTAATTAGGGTGCTCTACAATTTCTTTCCAGAAAAAATCATCAATACGATTTTTGTTTTCAGTTGTTTTAACATCTAACTTTTCATACTGAAAATATTCGTTTAAATTTTTTAAAGGGCCTTTGTCTAAGAAAAACTGATATTGATCTTGAGTCTTCATATCAGGAATAGAATACCAAGAAGAATCGGTTGGTTGATCTTTATACGTTCCAAAAACAGGAATAGCCTTAAAATAACTCAATAAAAAAGCACCGTTATGATGAAAATCATCAAAAAAGAAATCACCAATACAGGCTTGAGGTGATGCTGCTTTTAAAGCTGGATGCGCATTAATAGTTGAAACTGTTGAATAATGACCAGGATAAGAAATTCCCCAAGTACCTACTTTTCCGTTATTGTTTTCTACATTTTTTACTAACCAATCAATGGTGTCATAAGTATCTGTAGTTTCATCAGATTGTTTTTCAGTTTTATTAGGAATAAAAGCACGCATATTATCATAAACTCCCTCACTCATCCATCTTCCTCGAACATCTTGGTATACAATGATATTTCCTTCTTTCATTAAGTTTAAGTTCGGCCCAATTTTGGTTCTAAACTTATCTTCTCCGTAAGGTCTGCAACTATAAGGAGTACGTTGAAACAGAATAGGATATTTCTGAGTTGTATTTTTAGGTGAGTATATGGTAGTATGTAGTTTTGTACCATCTCTCATGGTAATTTTCACTTCTTTTTTTGTATAGTTATCTTTAACATACGTATCTTCTTGTGGTTTTGTAACAACTTCTTTTTCTGTTGTTTTTTTAGTGCACCCTATTGTAACAAAAAGTACTAGTAGTAATAATTTAAAGATTGCTTTCATAGTAGGTTGGTTGTTATTTAGTAAGTAAATATATAAAAATAACAGCAACCTTTCGATTGCTGTTATTTTTTGTAATATATTATTTTTTAGGATTTAAAATAGTATCAATTCTATCTGCAATATCTTGTAAGTGATAGCGAGTAATTGTATTTTTAGCTGAAGGTATGCTTCGTTTTACATCACGTTTTAAACGTTTTAACTCTCCTCTTACTACCGCTTTAATATCAGATTGATTAATAGTAACTGCAGTTTGTTTAAAGTAACCACCACTTCTTCTTGGACTTCTTTGGTTTTTTGCTTTATTCAATAAAAAGTTTAAACGATCAATATGAGCTCTTTGCAAGTTTCTTCTATAAGTATCTATTGTTTTATTAGTGTATAACTCACTCCAAATACCTTTTCTAAGATCGCCCATCATGTTTACAATAGTGTAGGCTTTGTTTCCATTTAAAACTTCATTTTCTATTAAACGAGTAAGTCTTCCAGTTTTTAATATTCTATTTAACGTTCTTGTTTGTAAACCACTAATACGTTCTATGGAACCAGAATACTGTGTTTTTGAAATTATATTCTTGTTAATTAACCAGTTCGGTGTTTTAAATAATTCATTATTTATAAACCTTAAAGCTTTCTTTTGATGGTTTTTTGGAACATGAACATAAACTGCACCTGATTGATCGGAAGTTTTAAAATACTCATACACACCTCCGATGTTAGAACTTACATGCCCCATATATCTATTAAACTGCCCCATTAATTGGCCATACATGGTTTTCAATTCTTTGTAATCTTCTCCATCTTCAGTAGTCCATTGTTCTAATCTAGGCAAAATACGTTGTAAGTTTTTAATACCATAAGTACTTGCTTTTATAGCATCATCACCTAAATCTTCAGTTTGTGAACTAGGGTCAATAACATTACCAGCTTGTTGATGTCCAAATCTATATATAGGATCGTTAGCCTTTTCAATAATCCACTTATTCAAGGTAGCTTTTTCGTTTTTAGCAGAAGTATTTAAAATAGGTCTATATCCCCAGTTAATTGCATATTTGTCATAAGGACCAATATTAGGCATCATTGCTACACCTTTATCCTCTGGCTGTGCCACGTAATTAAAACGAGCATAATCCATTATAGATGGAGCTGTACCATATTTTTTTGTGAAATTAGCTGAGCGTAAAGAATCAACAGGGTAAGCAATTGAACTTCCCATATTATGTGGTAATCCCATTGTATGCCCTACTTCATGTGAAGAAACAAAACGAATTAATCGACCCATAATTGCATCCTTAAATTTGTTGCTTCTAGCTTCAGGGTTAATAGCTGCAGTTTGAATAAAGTACCAGTTATGTAATAAACTCATTACATTATGATACCAGTTTATGTCAGACTCTAAAATTTCACCAGAACGTGGATCACTAACATGCGGACCGTTGGCATTAGGAATTGGTGAAGCTAAATAACGAACAACTGAATAACGAACGTCTTCTGGGCTCCAGTCAGGATCTTCTTCTTTTGAAGGAGGATCTTTAGCTATGATTGCATTTTTAAAACCAGCAGCTTCAAAAGCAACTTGCCAGTCTTCAATTCCTTGTTTAATGTATTTACGCCACTTTTTAGGAGTAGCTCTATCAATATAATAAACAATTTGTTTTTTTGGTTCTACTAATTCACCTCTTTTAAATTAGATCGGAAGAGCGTC
>JBELFC010000094.1:0-12524 GCA_042093175.1 Tenacibaculum sp.
AGAAGCTACAGTTTTATTGTTTCTTTGATAATCAACTGATAAAACATTTGTAGCATTTGTAATTTTAATTAAATCTGTTGGAGAAGATTCAATGGCTTCGTCTTCATTAATTACTTTTAAAGGAATAAAATCATTTAAGGTTAATGATTTCTTAGCGTTTTTTTGGGCGTAAGAAGATTTTTTCACTAATCTTTTAGCACTCTCTTTTCTAAAAGTATAATTAGTTTTTATTCTATTATAGTTACGCTTATTAATTTGTTGAGATAATCTATTGTTACTTTCTAGGCCTCCATTGTTACCACTAGTTGTTGGTGCAACAATTGTAGGGCATGCAGATACTCCTGAACATGAAGGGTCATCACAATCAGTTAACCCATCTCCATCATCATCAATTCCGTTTGTGCAATCTTCCATTGGAACAGGGGCAGTTGGGCAACGAGCTCCATCATTACTTGAACTCGATGGTCCAAAAGCAAAAATATTTGAGTTAATAGTACTACCATTGGTTAAGTTGGTTACTTCATTTACAATATAAACAGTTCCTGTTTGATTTGCTGACACATAAAAATTTCCTACATTATCAAAGTAAACAGCACCATAGGTGTAATTTAAACCAGATAATATTGGTACTTCCCCCAAATTTTCTACATTTCCAGTAGATGAATTTACTCGATATAAGATATTTGATCCTTTTTCAACAGTATATAAATAATTATCTAAAGAGTTAAAAGCCCAATCGTGAATTGTAATATTTTGTGATAGAGTTCCAGTACCAATGGAACTAAGATAGTTTGATGAATTTGGGTCTAAATCAATAATATAATAGGTTTCACCTCCAGGTTTAGAATAGTAGATACCATCATGGCTTACATCACCTATGTATCTGTTAGAAGAGGGGAGTGCATCAATAGTGTAGGTCGTTGTTGTAAAATCTTTACCAATCCTAACAATTGACTTCGCAGGGGTTGATAATGACCCCCAGATGTATCCATCTTTTGGGTTATAACCAGCAGCGTTAATATTTCCTGGAGTAATGTCTGTAGCTACTTCATAAGCAGAACCAGATGCTAAATCTACTGCAAATACATCATTTCTTTGAAAGAGATAAGCATAATAATCACAATTAAAAGGAGTGTTTTGTGCATCGATTGTTTGTGCTGAAATTATTATAAAAACAATAATTTTAAATAAAGTATTTTTTTTCATTGTATTGGTTTTGAGGGACTTGTTTAGTGAAGATATAGGTTTTATACAAAAAAAAAAATAATAATAGATGAATGGTAGTAAACTATAGGTGAATAGAATATGTAAATAAAAATGTGTAGTTAATATATGAATACTTGTATTTTTTTACAAAAAATAATAATTGATGAAGGTATTTAAGTAATAGTAATAATTAATAAAAAAGCGACTCAAAATTTTTGAGTCGCCTTTTTATTATAAATAGAATTAAGTAATTATCCTTTGTAAAAAGGTAGTTTAACTACTTTGGCAGCTATTTGTTTTTTACGAACCTGAATAAACACTTCGCTATCTACTTTAGAATTTTCGATAGTTACATATCCTAAGCCAATACCTTTACCTAAAGAAGGACTCATGGTTCCAGAGGTAACATTACCAATCTTATCACCTTCAGCATTTATAATATCATATCCTTGGCGAGGAATTCCTTTTTCAATAATTTCGAAAGCAACTAATTTACGAGTTACTCCGTCAGTTTTTTGTTGTTTTAAAGCTTCAGCATTTACAAAGTCTTTAGTAAACTTAGTAATCCAACCTAAACCAGCTTCAAGAGGAGAAGTAGTATCATCAATATCGTTTCCATATAAGCAATACCCCATTTCTAAACGTAAAGTATCACGAGCTGCTAAGCCAATAGGTTTAATACCCCAATCAGCTCCCGCTTCAAAAACTTTTTTCCAAACAGCTTCAACATCTTTATTTTTCACATAAATTTCAAAACCACCAGATCCTGTATAACCAGTAGCAGAAACTACCACATTAGGTAAACCTGCAAAATCAGTAATTTCAAAAGTATAAAACTTAATAGCTGATAAATCTACAGAGGTTAATGATTGCATAGCTTCGGCAGCCTTAGGACCTTGTATAGCTAATAAAGACCATTCATCAGAGCGGTCTTCCATTTCAACACCTAAATCGTTATGTTGTGAAATCCAGTTCCAGTCTTTTTCAATATTTGAAGCGTTAACAACCAACATGTATTCATTTTCTTCAATCATATATATGATTAAATCATCAACGATTCCACCATCAGCATTTGGCATACAACTATACTGAGCTTTTCCAGGTACTAATTTAGAGGCATCATTAGATGCTATTTTTTGAATTAAAGCCAAAGCATTTTCTCCTTTTAAAAAGAACTCTCCCATATGGCTAACATCAAATACACCAACACCGCTTCTTACAGTTTCGTGTTCAATGTTCACACCTTCATATTGTACAGGCATATTATACCCAGCAAAAGGAACTAATTTTGCTCCTAAACCTTCATGAATGTGAGTTAATGCAGTATTTTTCATTTTTTATGAATTGTTTGTTTATAATTATGCTAAAGTATGTAAAAAAAGGTAAACAAAAATGGAGAAATTGTTTAATATTTATAGCTGTTTTAAGCTATTTAATGTTTTGTAACAGTAATAAATAGTTCTATTTTTGAGGTGTTAATATAGTACAGATGAAAATTACTAAAAAATCAATATACAACCTTCTTTTTTTAATAATTATAGGATTGTTACTTTATCCACCAACAAAAACCTATTTTATTCGTTTGGTTTCTTTTTCACCTTCGATTATTAAGAGTGAAAAAAGAGCTGTTTTAAATAATTATAATTGGTCATTAAAAGGTTTAAATACTGACGATGTTGATTTTAATAAACTAAAAGGTAAAGTTGTTTTTATAAATTTTTGGGCAACATGGTGCCCTCCTTGCGTAGCTGAAATTCCTAGTATCCAAAAATTATATAATGATTATAAGAATGAGGTGATATTTATATTTGTTAGTAATGAAAATTGGGAAGTTATAAATGATTTTTATAAAAAAAATAATTACGATTTACCAACGTACAATCCTGTAACTAATTTGCCAAAAATATTCCAAGTAAACTCAATACCTACTTCATTTGTAATCAATAAAAAAGGAGAAGTAGTTATAAATAAAAGTGGAGCTGCAGATTGGAACAGTTCTAAGTTTAGATCATTGTTAAATGAATTAATTAAATAGAAATTATATTTTCTAAATCATTGTAAATAAGTATGAGCCAAGAGCAACCAAATAACCCATTACACGGAATAAAGTTAGCAACAATTTTAGAAGAATTATTTTTAGAATATGGATGGGAAGAGTTAGGAGAAATTTTAAACATAAATTGTTTTAAAAATAATCCAACTTATAAATCAAGTTTAAAATTTTTAAGAAAAACTCCTTGGGCAAGGGCAAAAGTAGAAAAGTTATATTTAGAAATGATAAGTTAATATTATATGGTATATACACCAAAAAAAATCGCCTGAAATTTTTTCAGACGATTTTTTTGTATTTAAAATAGTGCCTATGCTTTGTTAACCTTTATAGGTAGCGTATAAATTTCTTTTTGTTTTATTTTAGAAGAATTAATTTTCTTATTATTTAATTTTTCTTTTATAAATAAACTTAAATCTTCATTTTTTGAAGTAACATCTACAACAATAATTTCATTTTTATTATTAACAGTAAATGAAACATCAACTTTTAAAGTTTCATAGGTGTTAAAAGGTACTTTATCTCCTATTAAAGCAATGATTTGATTAGTTAATGAGTTGTCTTTACCTAAGTCGTTTTTTGGGGTAGCAAAAGTTGACAAAGAAAGGAAAAGGCTAATGCTGAAAATAATTAAAGTTTTTACTAAAGTCTTCATAATATATTAATATTTATTGGGTTTATATTTGCTTATAAGACTACAGAAAAAAAATAATGTTTCAGTTAAATTGGACTTTAGTATAAAGTTAACAGGTTTTAACTAAAATTATGAAATTAACACTGTAAATGAGTGTTTTAGTTTAGTTTTTAAATTGCTTTAAGATTAAATTACTCCATTCTTTTGGAGACTCAAGCATAGGGAAATGTCCTGAGTTTTTTAACCAATGTAAATTATTATTGGGAATTTCTTGATGAAGTTGATCAGCAATTGCTTTTACAGCAATAGGATCATGAGTTGGCCATACTATTTTTGTAAAAATACTAGTATCTTTTAAGGCACCAATCCATCTATGCCAATAATAATAACGCTCATTAATATAATTACTTAATAAATGAATAACTTTTCGACCACCATTGTATTCAAGTAAAAACCACATATCGTTTAGTTCATTTTTAGAGACTTTAGAACTATTAAAATATATATTTTTAATATTCCTATTAAATATTGTTTGAGTAGCAATTTTAGCAACCCATTTACCTGTGTATTTATTTTTTAACAACTTTTGAATAGTTCTTAGCTTGGCAAGTTCAATATGCATACTACCGTTGCAAAGAATTAACTCTTTAATATTAAGAGAAAGTTGATTTTGATTATGACGAGCAATAATTTCTGTTGCTATGCTTGTACCATAATCATGTGCAAGTACAGTTGCTTGAGTTATTTTGAGAAATTTCCATAATTGGATAGCTATATCAGCTTGTTCAATTAAAGAATATGAATAATTTAGCGGCTTTTCAGAGTAACCAAAGCCCAAATGATCATGAATAATAACTCTATACTTTTCAGATAAATAAGGAAGTACTTTGTAATAATCAAATGATGAGGTAGGATATCCATGTAAAATGACTAAAACTTCTTTACTTCCTCCAGTATCAATAACAAAAATAGTTTTACCATTAATGGAGATAAATTCTCCTTTAGATTTCCATTCTGTTGCGTTCATAATTCCTTAAAAATTCTGTTTACAATGTAGTGAAATTTGTGTAGTTTTGATATAACATTAAAAGAGCTTTTCTATTTATTTTATAGACGTCATATTACCCATTCCTCTAAAAAAAACTTTTACGTACTCAGTAACTGAGGCTGAAGCAAGTTTTTTACTAAAAGGAATGCGTGTTGCAGTTTCTTTTGGAAAGTCAAAAATTTATACAGCAATTGTATTTAAAATACATCAAATAGCTCCAGTTTTATATGAAGCTAAAGATATTCATCAAATACTAGATGAATATCCTGTTGTTAATGAACATCAATTAAATCATTGGGAATGGATATCATCATATTACTTGTGTTCATTAGGAGATGTATATAGGGCTGCTTTACCTTCTGCTTTTTTATTGGAGAGTGAAACTATAATTTATAAAAATGAGTCTTTTACTGAAGATGTAACTTTAGGAGATGATTCTTTTTTAATTTTTGAAGCTTTACAGCACCATTCTCAGTTAACTATTCATCAAGTAAGTGATATTTTAGGTAAAAAAACAATTTTACCAATAATTAATGAATTACTAGAAAAAAACGCTGTTACTATAAAAGAGGAAATTTATGAAACATATAAACCTAAACTAGTTAAATATGTACGTTTATTACCTAAGTATACAACGAATGATGGTCTTCAAAATTTATTAGAACAACTTTCTAGAGCAAAAAAACAACGCGAAGCTGTTTTACATTATTTTCAGTTATCTAGTTCTAAAAAACCTATAAAAGCTAAAGAATTAGAAGAGAAATCAAACGTGTCAACTTCTATTTTAAAAGCACTAGTAGATAAAGAGATTTTTGAATTTTATCATATTAAAACTGATAGAATTAGTTTCGAGGGAGCAACAAATGAAGTTAAAGAGTTAAATGAGTTTCAAGAACAGGCTTATAAAGAAATTAAAAAATCTTTTGACAAGCATGAAGTAACTTTATTGCATGGAGTTACTGGTTCTGGTAAAACAGAAATATATGTAAAACTAATAAAGGAAGTTTTAGCTTTAGGAAAACAAGTTTTGTTTTTATTGCCTGAAATAGCTTTAACAACTCAAATAATTGTTAGATTACAAAATTATTTTGGTTCTCAAATTTCTGTATTTCATTCTAAGTATTCAATGAACGAACGAGTTGAGGTTTGGAATAATGTTTTAAACAATAAATCAAAAGCACAAATAATTTTAGGTGCTAGGTCGTCAATTTTCTTACCTTTTTCAAATCTAGGGTTAATTGTTGTAGATGAAGAACATGAAAGTTCGTATAAACAATTTGAACCTTCACCAAGATATAATGCAAGAGATGCAGCAGTAGTTTTAGCATATCAGCATAAAGCAAAAATAGTGTTAGGTTCGGCAACACCTTCTATTGAAAGTTATTTTAATGCAACTCAAAATAAATATGGATTAGTTGCTTTACATAGACGTTTTGGAAATATTCAATTACCCAAAATAGAATTAATTGATATTAAAGAAAAGTTCAAAAAGAAAGTAATGAAAGGGCATTTCTCTGATCGTTTATTAGAAATGATAGAGGAAGCATTAAATGAAAAAGAACAGGTAATTTTATTTCAAAATAGGAGAGGGTTTTCTCCTGTTGTTGAATGTACTACTTGTGGAAATTCACCGCAGTGTCCTAATTGTGATGTTAGTTTAACATATCATAAATATAGAAAAGAATTAAAGTGCCATTATTGCCATTATCAACGTTCTATGCCAAATAATTGTGGTGCTTGTGGAAGTTCAACTCTTGATACAAAAGGTTTTGGTACTGAACAAATAGAGTTAGAGTTAAAAGAGTTATTTCCAAATCATACCATTGGTAGAATGGATTTAGACACTACTCGTGGAAAGTATGGGTATCAAAAAATTATAGGTGCATTTGAGGCTCAAGATATAGATATATTAGTAGGAACTCAAATGCTTTCTAAAGGCTTAGATTTTGAAAATGTATCACTAGTTGGAATTTTAAGTGCTGATTCTATGTTGAATTTTCCAGATTTTAGAGCTCATGAACGAGCTTTTCAATTGATGGTTCAAGTATCGGGTAGGGCAGGACGTTCAAAAAAGCAAGGAAGAGTAGCAATTCAAACATATAACCCATACCATCAAATTTTACAACAAGTATCAACAACAAATTATACAGAAATGTATAATGAACAATTACAAGATCGTTGGCAGTATAATTATCCTCCCTATTATAGGTTAATTAAAATTACATTAAAACATAAAGATTATACAAAAGTAGATACAGGTATACATTGGTTAGCTAGAGCTTTACAAAATGTTTTTAAGGAAAATGTTTTAGGCCCAACAGAGCCATCTGTATCGCGTGTTCGAAATCAATACATAAAAAATTTAGTTATTAAAATACCACCAAAACAATCGTTAGGTAAAACTAAAGAACAATTACAAAAAATTAAAAACACATTTGAAGCAGTAAAAGATTTTAGACCAATCCGTTTTATAATAGATGTTGATGCGTATTAATATATTTAGATATTTTTAATATTTTTTTTTGCTAGTTTTAAAAAATGTAGTATATTGCACACGTCTTAGGAGACGTCCTTAGACTTTCTTTTTCATAGCAATTTTCCCACTCAATTTATTGAGTGGGTTTTTTTATACAACTCATTTACTGTTTATCTATAGATATTGTTCATTGAAAGATAGTTGTTTAGCTTTGAACCGACTTAGGATTATAACATGAAAATTACTTACTAATTTGCAGTGTATAACCTTAAAGTTAAAGTCATGAAAACAGAAACAGTTAGAATAAAATTAGTTAATAAAGAAGGTAATCAGACAACAGATCAATTTGCTTTTATAGATATACCTGTTACTACTTATGAAATATTATTTAATCAAATATTTATAGTTGAAGATTTTGGATGTATATTTTTAAATTAAATAATATTTTTCATAAAAAACGAGCTCTATTTTTAATAGAGCCCGCATATATTTGTAATCGTAGCTTAATTTACAAGTATTATTGTATAGTTATAGGAAAAACTACTTCAATATCAGTTTCTCCACCTGCATTAGTAATATCACCACCTTTTACACCAGTAGCTGTTTTATTTGGCTCATGTCTTAAAATTACTGTGTAATTTCCTGTTCCTGCAGCTCCAGTTGCAACTGTAAACTTTACCCCAACAGGATTACCATTAGCATCATTAGTTCCTGCATACGTAAATGTACTATTTACTCCTCCAGAAGCGCTATAAAAAAATTGATGTTCATCAGCTTCTTCTACAACCTCTTTAGTTATGTCTTCAGCAGGGCTCTCAGTTTCATTTAATAATGTAATATCAGCATTATATGTTGTATTAGCAGCAAGGGTTCCACCAGTAATAACAGGAGCATTTGGTCCGTCACCATCTAAATCTTTACTTTGAATAGTTATAGCATTTCCTCCTGTACTTGGTGTAAGTACTATTGTCATTGTTGTTATAACCTCTTCTTCATTAACTGGCGTAGGTACTTCATCGTCAGAACAAGATGTGATTGTAAATGCAGAGATAAATAATACAGCTAATAATTTAATATGTTTCATAATGTTTTGTTTTTTAATAATTTATTTTTAATTGAATTTTAAAATTTCTCCCTAAGTCATCAGCAAAATATCGTAATCTATTTAAATAATTCCTATATGATTTATTAAGTAAGTTATCTATAGAAAAGTTTATGTTTACTTTTGTTTTAGACATCTTGAACTCAAATCCCGAAGAAAAATTTAAAAGATGATATGCAGAGGGAGGTGTGCTAACATCAACTAATTCATAACGATTTAACGGAGCTATAAAAGCCTGAAAATTATTGTTAGGAAATTCGTTTTGTTTAGCATTAAACTCACTTTCAAGAGAAGCAAAAAAGTTTTTCCATTTTTCTTTCTTAAAAAGTAAGGTAGTAGTGGTTTTAAAAGGAGGAATATCAATCAAAGGTCTTTTGTTTGTTATATCACGTCCTTTCAAAAAAGATAATTTACTTGTTAGTAAAAAATCTTCATTAACCTCATATTGTAAATTTGTATCAACACCAAATAAATGAGCTTTAGTTTGTTTGTATGCCCAAACAGGAAAAGCACCTCTTAGTGTAGTTTCAACGCCCGAAGGCTCTATATAAATAAAATCTGAAATAAAATTATAAAATCCTTCAAGCGTAATATTGAATTTATCATTATTAAACCTGTAAGAAGTTGATATTCTATTTGATGTTTCTGACTTTAAACGTAAATCACCTAATTCAATTCTAGCAGCTGAATGGTGTAAGCCATCACTAAATAATTCTGATGCATTTGGAGCTCTATTTGACAGTCCGTAATTTACGATAAAAGAATTTTCCTCATCAATGGTATAGGTTAAACCTAGTGAAGCAGAAATATTATGATATGTAAATACCGGATTTGTTAATAATTGAGATCCTTTTACGTCATTATCAATAATGATATTACTAAAATCGTTTTGATAATTTAAAGATTGCCATCTTGATTTTTGATAAAATTTTTGAGCGTTAATGTGCTCTAAATCATATCTAACCCCTCCAGTTATAATCGCTTTTTCAGACTTAAAACTGCTTATAGCATAGATACCTAAATTATATTTATCATAATCAGGAATAAGTCTTCTTACTTCTGTAATTGGGTCAGGGAAATTATTTTGAAAACCTCCACTAACACCAAATTTGTGAGTATAACCAGCAGAAGCATCAAGATTTAAATCTGCTCTAACTGTATGCGTTTTTAATGCTAAATCAACAGCTTGAAGTTCTTTTTTATCACCCCTTCTTTTATCAAATTCAAGTCTATTATTTACTTGATAATCATATTGAAGAGAAAGTTTACCAAAACCTTTGAAACGTTTATAAACTTTAGCTTTTAATAATTGATGCGTAACTTCTTGTTTGGGGTTATTAATATCATAACTAAAATCTTTAATAATCAAAGGAGTGTCACTATTTATAGCATTTACTAAATCAGTTACCCCTCCATTATGAGAAGCACTTAAAATTGCAATTCTATTTGATAAACGACTATAAAATAATTCAAACCCTTTTTCAAACCTCTTATATCCAGTACCAATAGTAAAAGCTTTTGAATTTATACCTGTATTTGTTAGGTTGTAATTTGAAGCTTCAAAATCACCAGCTCTTTTATAAGAAGCTTGCCCATTGATATACCATCCAGAAGAATAGTTTTTATGTAAACTACTTGTTACAGAAAATAACCTACCATTACTTTGTTGAGAAAATATACTTTTACCATATAAAGTATCTTTTCTACTATTTGTAGCAGGATTAACTATAACAACTCCACCAATAGCATCTCCTCCATATTGAAGAGCGTTAGCTCCTTTTATTACAGAAATTGATTGAGCAGCATTTACATCAATATTCGGAGCATGTTCAATACCCCATTCTTGATCTTGAAGCCTTACATTATTATAAGAAATTAATATTCTACTACTATGTAAACCATTAATAACTGGCTTAACAATGGTGTTTCCTGTATTTATTGAAGAGACACCTGAAACATTTTTTATAGCATCACCTAAGCTAGCATCACTAAAATTTTCAAGAGTTTTAGTTTTAATTAAAGTTTCTTGAGCTGTTTTAGTTTTTAAACTTACGTTTCCTTTTATATTAACTTCATTTAATTCTTCAACATGGTGTTCTAAATCAATAACCTTATAAATATCTTTGGTTATATTTAATTCTAAAATTTGTGGCTCACACGCAACGTGAGAAGTTTGAATAATTATTTTACCTGAACAAACATTTTTAATAGTAAATTTCCCTTCAATATCAGTCGTTGCATACTTGTTTTGATTTTTTATAAAAACAGTAGCCCCAACTATTGGTGATTTATCATGAAAATCTTCTACTAAACCAGAAAATGTATGTTCACAATTTTGACTATTTGCTAATGCTGAGCATAATAAAAGCAAAATAATCAAAAGAATACTTTTTGATTTCATTTAAGATTTTATTTGTAATTTATATAGAATACTAAATTAAATTACAAATGGAGGACCCCTAGGAGTTTTTTTATTAGTATTGTGTAGTGTTACAGTTAACGGTTGATTAAACTGTGAATTATAAACGTTCTCTGTTATTGATTGATATTCAGTTGGGTGTTCAAAAGTAGTTACACCAACTTGAAAATGCAATATGGAACAGTCTATTTCTTGTTCATGAAAGTGATGTTCATCAATTGATAAACAAATAGTATGTTCGTGATTTTCGAAAGCATGAATACATTGTATTACTGACGGTAGTAGTAATACAAGTAAACTAAAAAATATAATATGTTTCTTAAATCTAAACATTCGGGCAAAGGTAGTAAAAATAAAAAAACTGATATTTTAATATCAGTTTTTTTAAGTATTATATTATTCAGAGTTTTTTTTCCTCCTCATTCGCATGTTAAGCATTTCAACAACTAGTGAGAATGTAATTGCAAAATATAAATACCCTTTCGGTACTGTACCCATTTCTTCACCAAATAGTTTTGCATGTGATAAATGAGCAGCCTCAGCAATTAACATAAAACCAATTAGTATTAAAAAAGATAACCCTAACATTTGAATTGTAGGGTGTTTGTTTACAAATTTCCCAACAGGATTAGCAAATAACATCATAATAACCATAGATAATACTACAGAAACAATCATTATAATCATTGCTCCTTCAACACCATTAGTCATTCCAACAGCCGTTAAAATAGAATCAAATGAGAAAACTATATTAATTAACGTAATTTGAACTATTGCTTGACTAAGAGTATATTTCTTTTTAGGTTTTTGATCTATTCCATGTTCATCAAGTCCTTCTACTTTATGATGAATTTCTTTAGTACTTTTATATAATAAGAATAAACCACCAGCAAATAAGATTAAACTTTGACCAGTAACTCCAGCTTTAAACCAAGAAAGATCAACATTGAAAAGAGGTGAATTCATTGCTATAAGTAATGAAATTCCAAATAAGAGTACTATACGTAAAACCATTGCTAAAAACAGACCAATATTGGTTGCTTTTTTTTGCTCATTTTCAGGGAGTTTGTTCGCAGCTATTGATATAAATATGATATTATCAATACCAAGTACAATTTCTAAAAAAGTTAAGGTAACTAATGCTCCCCAAGTATCTGCTTGTAAAAATATTTCCATAGTGTTAATTTACTTTATAAACGGTTCCTTTTTGTCTAAACTCCGAATACCCAATTCTTGCTGTAAATTCATAGAAGCTATCAGTGACTTTCGTTATTTGCACAAATATAGGGTCTTTATCTAAATCTGTTTTTGGACTTTTCATTTGCAAGGTATATGCAAAATTATTTTTCCATTTAATATACAACGTATCAATATGTTTCTCTTCTTTTTGAGTAACCAAACTATCAGATGAAATACTTATTGTTTTAGTATACTGCTCTATTTGTAAGCTATCTTTTCTAGTAATGATAGTTTTTCCATAAGATTCTCCTGCAGGAATTTCAAAAACTCCTTTTTTAAAACGAGTAGGGTCTCCATTTTTTTCAGTAGAACATGAAAAAAATATTAAGAGTAAAGAGAATAGTGATAAT
>JBELFC010000095.1:0-12516 GCA_042093175.1 Tenacibaculum sp.
AAAAAACGACATCGAAGATGTCGCTTATTTTGAACCTTTTTATTTAAAAGATTTTGTTGCTATACCAGAAAAAAAGCGTTAATCTTTTTTCTGTATTTCAACAGCATGTGGATATGGTATCTCGATGCCTGCTTTATCTAATGCTATCTTAACGTTTTCGGTTGTTTCAAAATATACATCCCAATAATCAGCTGTATTTGCCCATGGGCGCACTGCAAAGTTAACAGAACTATCAGCTAATTCAGATACATTTACAGTAGGAGCAGGATCTTTTAATGTTTTTGGATTTGAAGTTAATACATTCATTAAAACATCTTTGGTTTGTTTAATATCTGCATCATAAGAAACGCCAAAAGTTAAATCAACACGAAGTTTTCCCTCTGCTGTATAATTTATGATATTTCCATTTGATAATGAGCCGTTAGGTATAATAGCTAATTTATTTCCTGGAGTATTAATGTGAGTTGTAAAAATTTGAATTTCTTTTACAACACCAACAATACCTTGGGCTTCTATTAAGTCACCAACCTTAAATGGTCTAAAAATCATTATTAGGGCACCTCCAGCAAAATTAGATAAAGACCCTTGTAGAGCTAAACCAATGGCTAAACCAGCTGCACCAATAATTGCTGCAAATGATGTTGTTGCTACCCCTAACTTTGAAATAACTGTAACAAAAAGTAAAGCTTTTAAAGCCCAACTAAATAAGTCGCCTAAAAATTTTTGAAGCGTTATATCAACATCTTGCTTCTTCATTATTTTTTTACTCCCTTTTACAATTAGTTTTATAGCAAAAAGTCCAACAATTAAGATTGCTAGTGCTGTTAAAAGTTTCGGAGTGTAGTTAATTAACAGTTCTTTAAATTTTTCAGTATACTGTTCCATTTTCTTTAATAAATTTAATAATTAAGTTTAAATAATATTTAGTGAATAGTAGTAGTTAGGTAATATTCAAAATTTAGATAAATATGCTTAAGAGAGCAATTAAAGCTGGTATTGATTGTATAAAAAATATTTTTGATTTTTTAGTAGAATACGCTCCATAAACTCCAGCAATAAAAACACAGATTATAAAATAAATTGCTACATCTGTTTTCTGAGAGATTATAGACCATATTAAACCACCGGCAAGAAAACCATTGTATAAACCTTGATTTGCTGCTAAAATTTTAGTTTCTTCTGCAAATTCTTTGTTTTTTAAACCGAAAGCTTTTATACCTTTAGGTTTTGTCCATAGTACCATTTCTAGTATTACTATGTAAATATGAATTACGGCGATAAAGCCAACTAAGAAGAGTGATAAATAGTTCATTTTTAATTGTTTTTAATTTAAAATAGTTGCTTTTTTTATTTTCAGGAAGAAAACCTTGTAAGTACTGTTTATACAAACATACATAAAGCTTTTGTTATTTTGCTACGTTTTTTTAAAATTGAGATATTACTTTGAATTGTATTTCTAAATAATATTTGTCAGAGTAATATTTTGAGTTTACTTATATATGAAGTCAAATAGCTAGATTAAATTCTTAGTAACAAAAAAATGCGACTTTGTAAATACAAAATCGCACCAATAGTAGTTAGTATTTATGTAGTTACTTTACTTCAAAAGTAACTTTTAAGTTTACTCTAAATTCACTTACTTCATCATCGTTTACCACAACACTTTGAGATTGTACAAAAGCAGATTTAATGTTTTTAACAGATTTGGAAGCCTGTTTAATTGCTTTTCTTGTTGCTTCTTCCCAACTTTTGTCAGAGTTAGCTAAAATCTCAATAACTTTCATTACAGCCATAATAATTTTTTTTATGATTAATACTTACTTGTAAAAGTACAAAAAATAGGGAAAAACACCTAATGTTAATTTAATGTTACGTAATTGTTGTTTAAGTGTAAAATTATACATATATTTGTAATGTTAGTGTTAATGATTAAAATGATAGACATGAAAAAAATAATAATTTTAGCTTGTATCTTAGCTGTTTCAGTATTACAAGCACAGGTAGAACCTAAGTTTGAGAAAGCAGGAGATTTAGTTAAAGCTACTTATTTTTATAAAGATGGAAAGGTTAAAGAACAAGGTTTTTTTAAAGATAAGAAATTAACTGGTACTTGGATTACTTTTAGTAAAGAAGGTAATAAAACTGCAATAGCTCACTATAATTCTGGTAAAAAAGTTGGAAAGTGGTTTATGTGGCAAAAAGATGGATTAAAAGAGATTGATTATGAAAACAATGCAATAGCTAGTGTTCAGAATTGGAAAGATGATACTAAGATTGCAGTTAAATAGCACTTAATTATTTTAAATAGATAAAAAATCCGAGTATATATGTACTCGGATTTTTATTTTCTACCAAAATCAGCTGGAATTTCTCCCCATGCTTTCGTTTCCCATTTTAAAATAGTTACTTCTACAGGGTTTTTGTGTAACCAACTTTCTGCTCGTTTTATTAACTCTAAAATATCTTTATTGGTATTGTTAAATTGAACGTTTGTTTTACATTGTTTTTTTTTAACCCAACCAATAGCAATTTTTGAATCTGAATAAATAGGAATATTTTTTATTTTTTTACTTTTTAGTAAAGCTATTCCATGAACTAATGCTAAAAACTCACCAATATTATTTGTGCCGTTTTTAAAAGGCCCCATTTTAAAAATTTCTTTTTTATTATGTGTCAAAACACCTCTGTATTCCATTATACCTGGGTTTCCTGCACACGCAGCATCTACCGAAATACTTTCTAAAATTGGTGTTCCATATTTCTCTTTTTCACTGTTTGATAAAACTTTTTTCTTGGTGTTTAAACCTTTGTAGTCACTATAGCTTTTTTTAAATGCTATTTCAGCTTCTTTTTTATCTATAAAAGCTTTGTATTGGGCACCTTCGTATGAATGGATTTGTTTCTTACATTCTGACCAAGAAGAAAAAACCCCAGTTTTCTTGCCTTTCCAAACAACATAATATTTTTTTTTACCCATTTTTTAAAATTACGCTTTCAATTACCTTTGGGAAGTGCTCATATTCTAAAATATGAATCTTTTTTGCTATAGATTCAGGTGTGTCATCACTATTTAATTCAGTTTTTGCTTGAAAAATGATAGCTCCTTCGTCATAATTTTCATTTACATAATGAATTGTGATACCAGTTTCAGAATCATTATTTTTTTTGACAGCCTTATGAACATTCATGCCATACATTCCTTTTCCACCATATTTAGGAAGCAAAGCAGGGTGAATATTTATTATTTTATTAGGAAAAGCTTCTACAATTTTTGAGGGTATTTTTCTCAAAAAACCTGCCAAAACAATAATGTCAGCTTCAACCTGTAAAAAATTCAGTACTGTGTCATCTTTTGTAAAGCTCTCTTTATCAAATAATGAGGCGTCAATATCAAGGCGCTCACAACGTTCAAAAACTTTGGCATGTTCATTGTTAGAAAGCACATGAGTAACTACTGCATGTTTAGAAGTTTGAAAATATTTAATAATGTTTTCGGCATTGGTACCAGATCCAGAAGCAAAAATTACGATACGTTTCATACTTATTAAGTTGTATTGTTACTGCAAAAAAAAGAATAATTATTAACAATGATGAGCTATATAATAAAAGATTCAAGTATTTTTTTTATTTTAGACATCACATTATTTGGACAAAAATTAGAATTAAAACTTAAGATTTGTATTTTTGCCCCGATTTTAAATTTTAAAACTTATAAAATTATGTCAGACATTGCATCAAGAGTAAAAGCAATTATCGTAGATAAATTAGGAGTAGACGATAACGAAGTAACTAACGAAGCAAGCTTCACAAACGATTTAGGAGCAGATTCATTAGATACTGTTGAGTTAATTATGGAATTCGAAAAAGAATTTGATATTCAAATTCCAGATGATCAAGCTGAGAATATCGGAACAGTAGGTCAAGCGGTTAGCTATATAGAAGACGCAAAAAAATAAGAATTATATGCAATTAAAGCGAGTTGTAGTAACTGGACTTGGCGCATTAACGCCAATAGGAAACAATAAAAATGAGTATTGGAATAGCTTAGTTAACGGAGTTAGCGGAGCAGCACCTATAACGTATTTTGATGCTGCCAAGTTCAAAACTCGTTTTGCATGTGAGTTAAAGAATTTTACGGTGACAGATTTCATGAATAGGAAAGATGCTCGTAAAATGGATAGATTTACACAATATGCAATGGTAGCTTCAGATGAGGCCATAGCAGATGCAAAGTTAAATCTAGATGACGTTAATAAGTTAAGAGTTGGCGTTATATGGGGAGCAGGAATAGGTGGTTTAGAAACTTTTCAGAACGAAGCATTTAATTATGCTAAAGGTGATGGAACTCCTAAATTCAATCCATTCTTCATCCCAAAAATGATTGCAGATATCGCTCCAGGAAATATATCTATTAAAAATGGATTTATGGGGCCTAATTATACAACAGTATCTGCATGTGCATCATCAGCTAATGCTATGATTGATGCTTTAAATTATATAAGACTTGGTCATTGTGATGTTATTGTTACTGGTGGTAGTGAAGCTGCTGTAACAATTGCAGGAATGGGAGGTTTTAATGCAATGCACGCTTTATCAACAAGAAATGAAACTCCAGAATCTGCATCAAGACCTTTTGATGCTGAACGTGATGGTTTTGTTTTAGGAGAAGGAGCAGGTGCTATTATTTTAGAAGAATATGAGCATGCTAAAGCAAGAGGTGCTAAAATTTACGCAGAAGTTGTAGGTGGTGGTTTATCTTCTGATGCACATCATATGACAGCACCGCATCCAGAAGGTATTGGTGTAATTGCTGTAATGAAAAACTGTCTTGAAAATGCAGGTTTAAAACCTGAAGATGTAGATCATATTAACACTCACGGGACTTCTACTCCGTTGGGTGATGTAGCTGAATTAAAAGCTATTTCTGAAGTATTTGGAGATCATGCTAAAAACATTAACATTAATTCAACAAAATCTATGACTGGTCACTTGTTAGGGGCTGCTGGTGCTATTGAAGCTATAGCTTCAATATTAGCTATGGAGCATGGAGTTATTCCTCCTACAATTAACCATAATAATATAGATGAGAATATTAATTCAGAGTTAAACTTAACATTGAATAAAGCTCAAAAGAGAGATGTTAAAGTAGCAATGAGTAATACTTTTGGATTTGGAGGGCATAATGCTTGTGTTGTTTTCAAAAAAATAGATTAATCTCATATGAATTTTCTTCGTAGAATAGTTAAACCCCAGAATAAAGAGGATGAAGACTTTTACTACGAATTAAAAGAACTGCTTAATTTTAAGCCTATAAAGTTATCGCATTATAAAAAAGCGTTTACTCATAGGTCTTTAAAAATGGTAGATAAGAAAGGTAATCCTATAAATTATGAGCGTCTTGAATTTTTAGGAGATGCCATTTTAGGTACAGTTATAGCTTCTTATTTATATAAGAAAGTACCTAAAGGAGATGAAGGTTACCTTACTCAAATGAGATCTAAAGTTGTTAGTCGAGAACATCTAAACACTTTAGGGAAAGACTTAGATCTTATTAGATTCGTGAAAAGTAATATTGCTAATAATCAAGTTAGTAATAATATTCATGGAAATATTTTTGAAGCACTAATTGGTGCCGTATATCTAGATAGAGGCTATAACTACTGTGATCAATTTATCTATGAGCAGGTAATATTACCTTATGTAGATATTGAAAGGTTAGAAGGTAAAATATCTAGCTATAAAGGATACATAATAGAATGGTGTCAAAAAAATAAAAAGAAATATAGTTTTGACTCCTACGAAGATACAGGGAACCAAAGTAAAAAACATTTTAGTGTTAGAATAAGTATCGATGGAGTAATGGTTGCTAAAGGAAGGGCTACTTCAAAGAAAAAAGCTGAAGAAATTGCAGCTAAGAGAGTATATTATACTATGCAAGATAAAATGTAAAATGCTTAACTTTTCAACGAAAAGCTTTTCGTTAATTTCACATTGTAATATAGATACATTTATTAACTTAGCAAAAAACTAATCGGTGTTTTATGCCTGTTTATGAACTGGATTTTAATGACTTTGATACTAATGAGTATACATTAATTGGAATCCATACTACTTTAAATGATTATAAATTAGCATATCTTTTAAATGGTATTTTAAATAGTTTATTTGAAAAAGCAAGTTATTGCTTAGATATTAAAAGTAAAAATGATGTGAAAACATCATTTTCTGTATATGAATATTTAAACTTAAAGTCAGATCATAATTGGTTTTTAATAAACAACGTTAGTAAACATAAAATAAAGTCAGAAGAAATAGGACTGTTTGCAGAAAATACTGTGACAAATTACCTTGTTCCTGAAAAGAAAAAAGTTGATTATTTTATAAAAATAGAGGGGGATTTTGAATACACGTTTATAGAAAATGCTATAAACAAAATAAAGCAAATACCTCAAGTAATAACATCATATCAAATAGAAGTTGATACGTTAAAATCTAAAGATTTTTTAATTTTTTAGCATATGCCACATAACAAAAAAACCAAAATTGTAGCAACCTTAGGACCAGCAACAAATACTAAAGAAATTTTAGCAGAAATGGCTGAAAAGGGTGTGAATGTATTTAGAGTAAATTTTTCACATGCAGATTATGATACAGTAAAAGAGCGCATTAGACAAATTAGAGAAATTAACGAAGAAAGAGGGTATAATGTAGCGATATTAGCTGATTTACAAGGCCCAAAACTTCGTGTTGGTATAATGGAGGAAGGAGTAGAAGTAAAAGCAGGAGATTCTTTTATATTTACAACTGAAGAATGTATAGGTACACAAGAAAAGGCTTATATGACATACCAACGTTTTCCTAAAGATGTGAAAGAAGGTGAACAAATTTTAGTAGATGATGGAAAACTGTTGTTCGAAGTAGTTTCAACAGATAAAAACAAAAGTGTAGAAACTAAAGTAATTGTTGGTGGACCTTTGAAATCTAAAAAAGGAGTTAATTTACCAAATACAAAAATATCTTTACCAGCTCTTACTGAAAAAGATAAAAAAGATGTTGTTTTTGCTTTAGATCAAGAAGTTGATTGGGTAGCACTTTCTTTTGTTAGAACACCTGAAGATTTAAGAATCTTACGTGATTTAATAAAGCAAAAATCTCGTTATAGAGTTCCTGTAATAGCTAAAATAGAAAAACCAGAAGCTGTTGAAAACATCGATGCTTTGATACCTTACTGTGACGGACTTATGGTTGCGCGTGGTGATTTAGGAGTTGAAGTTCCAATGCAGGATGTACCATTGATTCAAAAAAGTTTAGTAAGAAGAGCTAAGCAAGCAAGAATACCAGTTATTATTGCCACTCAAATGATGGAAACTATGATAGATAACTCTGTGCCTACAAGAGCAGAGGTTAATGATGTTGCAAATTCGATTATGGATGGGGCAGATGCAGTAATGCTTTCAGGAGAAACTTCTGTAGGAAAACACCCTATAAGAGTTATTCAAAAAATGAGTGAAATTATAAAAAGTGTTGAATTTTCTGACCTTATTGAAGTTCCTCAAGCTCCACCACATATTAGAACAAATCGTTTTATTACAAAATCTGTATGTCATCATGCTGCTTTAATGGCAGATGATATAAAAGCTTCAGCAATAACTACATTAACAAATAGTGGATATACTGCTTTTCAAATTTCTGCATGGAGACCAAAATCTCATGTGTTAGCGTTTTCATCTGAAAAAAGAATTTTAGGAAAGTTGAATCTTTTATGGGGAGTTAGGGCTTATCATTACGATAGAAATTTAAGTACTGATGATACGGTAGAAGATATTAATGAAATAGCTAAAGAGAAAGGTTTTGTTAAGGCGGGTGATTTTATGATTAACTTATCATCTATGCCTGTAAAGGCAAAAGGAATGGTAAACACATTACGTGTTTCGCAAATTGATTAATAGAATATCATAATACAAATAAATACATAAAATGGCTTGATAAATTAGAATCTATCAAGCCATTTTATGTATTAAAACTTTATTTTTTTAGAAGTAATAATAGCATCATTTGTAACAAAGGGCATTGGCATCATGGTTTCATTCCTAGGCTTTAAATTAAACTTAGGGTTTGATAGTAAATCATAGGAAACTTCGTTTAAAATAATAACAGGTTTTGAATCTTTTTCTAATGTTAAAGAAATTGATAATTCTTTGTCTGAGTTTGCCATTTGATATATTAAAAGTGTTCCTTTATTTGCCTCAAAAGATTTTCCTTGATTATATAAAACACCGTTTATGCAAAAATTATAAATAGTAATAGGAGTTGTATTGTACAATTCATATTTATTAATTTTTCTTGAAGGAAATATGGTAAAGCTTATTTCTCTTTTATCATTTATAATAGTATCAATATCTATTTCAATTTTAGATATAGGGATATTCTTATTTTCAGTTTTCTTATAGTGCGTATAACGTGTGTTATATTTACTTTTTCCTTCGGATTCAGGAATGTTCCCTTCAGTATAGTCTAAATTGAAAATTTGAGATACATAACTATCAAACACAGTGTTATATGTAGCCCAATACGAAGTATTATTGTCTGAGTTCTGGATAAAAACTAAACTATTAGGTTTCTTTTTATCAATTGAAAACCCATTATTAACAGTAGCAATAAAAAAAAGAGTAATAGCGGTAAGACCACTTAAAAATTGGAGTATACTTTTTTTCTTTGTTTGAATAAATATAGGAAGTAAGAAACCAAAGACTAATGTTATTAATATTGCAGCAATAAATAACATTTTTAAACCTAAACCAACAGGGAATAGTTTAACCATTGGTATAATTATATATACAGTAGGTATAGATATAATTGCAAAAAGTATTGATTTTGATTTTTTTCTAACATTCATAAAAACCAAAATGGCTAGTACTATAATAGAAGCATATACAGGAATAATTAAAAAGGCAGCACCTTGTAGGTTTTGAAATATGAAAATATTTATAATTAAGCCTACTACTATTGGAGCAATGAATAAATCAATAGCCTTTTCATTTTTAAAATAACTATATATTTTGAAAAGTATCCATAAAGTTAAAAAACTAAAGGCAGCAATATATTGATATCCATTATAGGTAAAACCATGTAGTATATCATTATATTGAGGGTTTATAAATACTAATAATTTCCATAATAAGAAGCTAATTACGCCAGAAATAATTAAACTTAATACATATGGTATAAAACCTTTCAAAGATCCTTTAAACGTTATTTTTTTACGTTTTAGCCCAATTGTAAAAACTATTAAAAAAAGTAGGCATGCAAGAATTAACATTGGAAGAATCCATGAAAAAGGATACGATAACATTTTGATTAAAGGAAAATTGACGAAAACATAATCGTCATTACTATTTAAAAGTGTTAAATCAATATTCGCAAAATGATTAAGTGAACTTGTAAAATAATCTGCTTGATGTAAAAGACTTTCTTTGTTTAATCGTTCGTAAGAATCTTGCTCAGTATGATAATCAAAATGATCATCAATAAAAGCAAAGTTAAAACCATTAATATTTCCATTTTCTCTAAAAACAGTTAGATCAGTATCATTAGGTAATTTTTTATAAACACTATACATTAATGAGTTTGCAGCTGGGTAATTTGGGTTTGATTTTATGAACTCAGACAAAAGGTTTTTGTTTTTACCATTTGTTTCCATTAACATATAACTTGAGCCTCCACTACCTCTAGCTTCAAAATTCAATACTAATCCAATATCCTTGGACCAAGGATGATTTTCAACAAATGCTTGTGCTCCTAATAAACCTAACTCTTCAGCATCAGAAAATAAAATAATAATATCATTTTTTACCTTCTCTTTTTTTGCTAAAAAAGCTCTAACTCCTTCCAGTATTGTTACTACACCTGAACCAGCATCACTTGCTCCAATTGATGAGTGGGGATTAGAATCATAGTGAGTTAATAATAATAAAGCTTTACCATTTTCTGAACCTTTAATCCTAGTTATTATATTTTCAGTAGTTGTGCTAGCTTTCCACTTTTTATTTATAGCAGTTTGACTTTGAATTTCTGAAGTTAAGCCAAGTTTTTTTAATTCATTTATAATATAATTCTGAACCTCTTTATGTTCATTACTACCTGTAAAATGAGGTTTTTTAGAAATGTTTTTTAAATGATATAATGCATTATCTAACGAAAACTTAGTTTTATCTGTGGTTACTTTTGATGACACTGTTGGGATACTATCATTAAAAGCCCAAAAAATAGTGAATGCTATTATTAAAATAGCCCAAAATTTATTTGTTGATCTCATAGAGGATTTTTATGTTATAAATTTAGTTAAATAATACCTTTTCTAGAAATAAACGTAAGTTATTAAAAATCAGTATATTTAGTAAATTAAAATAACTATTATGGGGATAATTAACTTTCAAGGGAAACGAACTAACGCTGAAAAAAAAGAAACTGAACCTATTTTGGTTTCTGATTACATGACAACTACAATTATTTCATTTAAAGAATCTGAGCCAATTGAAAACGTAATACAAACTTTAATTGAGAATAAAATATCTGGGGGTCCTGTTGTAAATGAAAATAATGAACTAATAGGGATTATTTCGGAGGGAGATTGTATGAAACAAATATCTGAAAGTAGGTATTATAATTTACCAATGGATAAAAATAATACTGTAGGTAAGGCAATGATTAAAGAAGTAGAAACAATTGATGGTAATATGAATGTTTTTGATGCAGTTAATAAATTTTTAGAGTCTAAACGTAGAAGGTTTCCTATTGTTGAAAATGGAAAATTAGTAGGACAAATAAGTCAGAAAGATATATTAAAAGCTGCGATGAAACTTAAAGGAAATACCTGGAAGTAACTAAGGTGTTTTTGAAACTTTTTCTTTTGGTAAATCAGTAATAATTAATTTTTGTTTCTGATTACTGATAAGTGTTGCAATTTTTGAATAAGAATAACCAGGTATTGGTTTATCTAAATTTTTCCATTTAGCTATTCCAGCAACAGTTATTTCTTCACCTAATTCAATGATAGCCTCTGTATAACGTAATGTTTTATTAAAACCAAAGAGTCCAGTACTTTCAATGTCGTATTGTTTTAATATAGATTCAAACTTAGGAGAAGCGTTATTAAAAATTCCAGAAGTTACTTTTTTGTCAACAACTAAATAGCTTTTATAGTTTTTTGGATTTTGTGTAGGATTAATCATAATTAAATCGCTATCTTTTTCTATAAAGAATGATTGAATTTTTTCTTCATTAATTAAATTTTCCCAATGTGAGCTTTTCCCATTCTTTTTTTCTTGCTCAATTTTTATAGTATAAAAAACACAATTTCTTTTGCTATATGGGGCAATAAGTGGTTCTTCTATAGCTTGGGCTTTACCAGTTGTTTTAGTTAATCGATTGGTCTGTATATTGCCAATTTTTGTAAAGGGTATTTTTTTTAGTGTTCTTATTATTATTTGTTTTTTACTGTAATAAATAAACAAGAAAACTATTATAGCAAATGAAAGAATTACTAAAATAATGATAGATGAGCTTCCTAATAAAGGCATAAAGAATAATTTAAAGAAATTAAAAATAATTAAGTTGAATTTGTAATATACGGTTTTCAGTTATTCTTGTTTAACCAACAAAAACCATTCGTTTTCTAATTCTAAATAACCTTGATCATACACATAATAATAAACACTTCCTTTTTTAGTAATATAGGTAGAAGTGATAAATTTAAAATCAAAGCCTTTATCAAAAAGTTTACGCCTTGTTGTTTTAGTTTTTCCACTAGCATTAAGTTCAGAAAGAATTTTATAGTTTTTTCGTAAGCGGTTGTTGGTATTTCGAATTAGATTTTTACTTTCTTTATTTACTTTGTTGTTATATGCATTTCTACAATAATCAGAACAAAACTTTTTATCAATTCGTCCAATTACTTTTTCATTACACTCTAAACATTTTTTTGAACTCATTTTTAATTGTTTGAAAACAAATATATTAAAAATAATTAAACGATTACATTCATTTACAAACGAAAACAAATGTTTACTAACCTATTATGATTTGGTTTGTATTGCATCTTTGCAGAGTCAATTAATATGAATGACAAAATCTTAACTGTTTAACGAAAAAAACAATAATATGAACGCACTAAAAAACAGAGTACAGTTAATTGGAAACTTAGGAAATGATCCAGAAATTATCACTTTAGAAAGTGGCAAAAAACTAGCTAAATTTTCAATAGCAACTAATGAAACGTACAAGAACTCTTCAGGAGAAAAAGTAACAGATACACAATGGCACAATATTGTAGCATGGAACAAAACAGCAGAAATCATTGAAAAATATTTACAAAAAGGAAACGAAGTGATTATTGAAGGGAAATTAACATCACGCTCTTTTGATGATAAAGAAGGTAATAAACGATATGTAACAGAGGTAGTTTGTAATGAATTATTAATGTTAGGAAACAAATAAGTGGGGAATTTGCTATTAAAC
>JBELFC010000096.1:0-8789 GCA_042093175.1 Tenacibaculum sp.
GCTAATAAATTATAACATGCTGTATACTCTCCACTCGCAATTAAACTATCGAGCATATTACTTTTTTTCTCTTTTTTAGTAAACCATAATGTAGTACCAAATGAGGCGCTCTTTATAGAGTTTTTTATAATTTCATTACTTATTGTACCAGTATACTTAACTATTTTATCCCAATTTCTAACTCTTTCAGGTTTATCAGTTTGATTTCCTGAAGAATCTTCACATCTTAATTCATATACTGTAGATGAAATTACTTTATTAGGAAAAGTACTATAGATAGCGTTTGCATGTTGTCGCCTGTCATTTTTAAGAAAAATAACACCAGCCATTCTCATTAATGATTTCGCTCTGTTAATAATGTAGAACCCAACTCTTCTAGGAGGTAAATATAATTGCTGATCTATTCCTGTTTGATTTTGCATTAATTTAGATAATGAAAAAAACAAGAAATGTATAAAGGTTAAAAAAGCAAAAAAAACTACGCTAATTGTATACCATACAAGCCATTTTTTGATAAAGAAAAAAACAGTAGCCATTAATACTAATAATAATGTAAATGCACTAGATAATAATGATGCATATTTACTAAATTTACTTTTTGAAGCAAATTCAAAACCTTTTCCTGGATAAGGAGAAGCTACATCACTAACAAAATATAAATCATAATTATCATCATTACTACTCTGCGCTTCAGAAACAAAAACAGAAGTACCTTGATTATCTACAATACCACCATCCATTAAACCTATTTCATTAAGATCATTATATTTTGATGTAAAATCATATGGAAACCCAATAGGCTCAAAACCTCCTGGGAAAGCTGTAGATGCCGCTATAACATCACCCAACTTAATATCATCAATAATATGTTTATATTTACTATGAGCTTTACCGTTTCCAAACCTTTTTTGATTTCCTTTTATATTTTGAAATCTAAATTGGTGAGTACTATCAAAATCTGTGGCGTTAAAAATCACTCTTTCTAAATGAGTCTTTGAACCTCCCTCATTAATTAAATTTTGAATCTGCCCCAGTGTAGTGTTATTCGTAAAGTTATTGTATTCTATTGCAAAAGCATTAATAGGATTTTTCCTTTTATGCTTATTTTCTGGTTTGTTCCAAACCAAAGGTCCTCGTAAATGACTTATAGCATTACTTGCTAACTCATCTTTATCAAGCCAATTATAATAATCATCTAAAAAAGCATCAAAATCTTTTCCTTCAATTTGAGATTGCACATATTTTACACCAGTAATAGTACCTCCAGATACTGTAGATATTGCTTTAACATTTTCTAACAAGCCAACTTTTTCAAGAAGAGAAAGAGTTCCTAAAGAAAAACAAGCAGCCCTATAGCCACCTCCAGAAAAACATAAAGCAATCGATTTAAAAAGTTCCATAAAATAATTTGATTAAAATTATCCAAATACATTTAGGAAAAACAACAGCAATTATTTAACCTTTCCCTTCTTTCTTCAGGTTTTAAAACTACTCTTTTTTTACTTTTTAAAAAAAACTAAATACTGTCTTTTCAGTATTTTTAGATATCAAAAAAATTAGCCGTTACCATATAAAGTTCAACTACCTATAATTAAAGCTAATATCTTTACTTTAAAGAACCGAATAAAAACCTAATAATTATTTAAGCCTTGTAATCTAGTAACGTATTTACCAATAACATCAAACTCTAAATTCACTTTAGTACCTTTTACAAAGTTTTTAAATGTGGTATGCTCTAGCGTATAAGGTATAATAGCTACACTGAATTCATTTTTCTTAGAATTCACAACAGTTAAACTAACTCCATTAACGGTAATTGATCCTTTTTCAATAGTTACATTACCGTCAAAATCATAAGAAAAAGTAAAAATAGTACTTCCATCATCGTCTTTTACATTTTCACAAACCCCTGTTTTATCAACATGTCCTTGTACTATATGACCATCTAACCTAGCCCCTAGCTTCATTCCTCTTTCAAGGTTAACTTCATTTCCTATTACTAACTCGCTTAAATTAGTTTTATCTAATGACTCTTTAATTGCTGTAACCTTGTACTCATCAGCAACTATATCAACTACAGTTAAACAAACACCATTGTGAGCAACGCTTTGATCTATTTTTAATTCATTTGTAATACTACTTTTAACTGTTAAATGAAGATTACCCTTTTCTTTTTCTAGTTTTGTTACAATACCAAGAGTTTCAATTATTCCCGTAAACATTCTCTAAATTTTAATTACTTTTGTTACCATCAAAAATACGACATTACAGAAGTAAACTATGGATAAATCAAACAAAATTATTGTTGGTATTTCAATTGGAGACATAAATGGTATCGGTATTGAAATTATTTTAAAAACTTTTGAAGACAAACGCATGTTAGAGTTTTGTACTCCTGTTCTGTTTGGTTCAAACAAGTTGATCTCTTATCATAAAAAAGTATTAAAATTAAACAACAGTATTCATGGTATTACTTCTATTGATAAAATAGTTCATGGAAAGGTCAATTTAGTTAATATTTGGAAAGAAGATGTTAAAATAGAGATAGGAAAAATAACGGAAGCTGGAGGTAATTACGCATTGAAATCATTACAATCTGCCGTAAGTGCTTTGAAAGAAAATAAAGTTGATCTTTTAATAACTGCCCCTATAAACAAAGAGAATATTCAATCAGAAGAATTTAACTTCCCTGGACATACTGAATATCTTGAAGATAATTTAGAAGGAGAAAGTTTAATGATTTTAATGACTGATGAGTTACGCATTGGATTAATTACTGGTCATATTCCTATTTCTCAAGTAGCAGAAACCATAAGTCCAGAATTAATAAAGAGTAAAGTTGAAATTATGCACACCTCTTTAAAAGAAGATTTTAATATTAACAAACCCAAAATAGCTGTACTTGGTTTAAATCCTCATTGTGGAGATAAAGGAGTTATTGGTAAAGAAGATGATGAAATTATAAGGCCTACGATAAAAGAAATTCAAGAAACTGGTAAATTAGTTTATGGTCCGTATGCAGCAGATGGTTTTTTCGGATCAAAAACTCATCAAAAATTTGATGGTGTTTTAGCAATGTATCACGATCAAGGGCTTGCCCCTTTCAAAGCTCTATCTTTTGGTAATGGTGTTAATTTTACTGCTGGACTAAATAAAGTAAGAACATCCCCTGATCACGGAACAGGATTTGATATTGCAGGTAAAAACAAAGCAAACCCAGCATCTTTTAAAGAAGCTTTATTTACTTCTCTTCATATTTATAAGAACAGAATTGAGTATCAAAACCTTATAAAAGGAGCCTTAAAAACAAAATAGTGAAAAATTTATTTCCAAAATATAAATATAAAAACATTTTTTATATCTTTGCACGCTCAAATTGATGTTGTAGATGAAAGACTTAAAACAATTCAACATACCTTTTATAGGTTTAAAGGAAGGGAGTCATTTATTTGAATATCATATTGATAAAACGTTCTTTGAAGCTTATCAGTTTGATGATTTTAATGATTGCGCCGTAAATACGACTATAGATTTCGTAAAAAAAAGTAACTTAATGGAACTTAATTTTACGATAAATGGTAGTGTTAATGTTCCTTGTGACATGACAGGTGAGTTATTTAATCAAGAAATTGAAGGTACTTTACATTTAATTGTAAAATTTGGACATGAATATAATGATGATAATGATGAAATTTTGATTCTTCCTAACGAAGCTTATCAAATTAACGTTTCACAATATATATATGAACTTATAATTTTATCAGTACCTAATAAAAGAGTACATCCTAAAGTGTTGGATGGGACTATGGAATCTGAAGCTTTAGAGAAATTAGAAGAATTAAGAATAGACGAAGATAAAACTGTTGAAGAAAAAACAACAGACCCTAGATGGGATAAATTAAAGGATTTACTAACAGATAAATAAGACATAAAATGGCACATCCAAAGAGAAAAATATCTAAAACTAGAAGAGACAAAAGAAGAACTCATTATAAAGCTTCAGTACCTCAAATAGCTGTTGATCCTACAACTGGAGAAGCTCATTTATACCATAGAGCACACTGGCATGAAGGAAAATTATACTACAGAGGTCAAGTAGTATTAGAATCTGCTACTGCAGAAGCTTAAAAACTGGTTTTCAAAAAAGCTGAAAAAACCCTCCTTTCGAGGGTTTTTTCGTATTTTTAAGTCAGAAATATAAGTTTTTGCTTTTTTTTCTTTAAAGAAGTGAAATAATTTTCATTTCTTTGAAATCTCGTTTTACAACAAAACAAACAACTATGACTAAAATATCTGCAGCTATAACAGCAGTAGGAAAATATGTTCCAGAATATGCTCTTACGAATAAAGAGCTTGAGACTATGGTAGACACCAATGATGAGTGGATTACTAGTAGAACTGGAATCAAAGAAAGAAGAATTTTAAAAGTAGAAGGTGCTGGAACATCTTACATGGCAATTAAGGCTGCTGAAGATTTACTAGAGAAATCTGGTGTTTTAGCTTCTGACATTGATATGGTAATAGTAGCTACCGCTACTCCAGATATGCCAGTTGCATCAACTGCAGCCTACACTGCTTCAAAAATTGGAGCTGTAAATGCTTTTTCTTACGATTTACAAGCTGCTTGTTCTAGCTTTCTTTATGGAATGTCAACTGCATCTAGCTACATTGAAAGTGGTCGTTACAAGAAAGTGCTTTTAATTGGTGCTGATAAAATGTCTTCTATAATAGATTACACAGATAGAGCTACTTGTATTATTTTTGGTGATGGTGCAGGTGCTGCACTTTTTGAACCTAATACTGAAAATTTAGGTTTACAAGATGAGTACTTACGTAGTGATGGTATAGGAAGAGAGTTTTTAAAAATTGACGCTGGAGGTTCTATTTTACCTTCTTCAGAAGAAACTATTAAAAACAATAGACATTTTGTACATCAAGAAGGACGTACTGTTTTCAAATTTGCTGTTTCAAATATGGCAGATGTAGCTGAAAAAATGTTAACGAGAAATAATTTAACCAAAGAAGAAATTCAATGGTTAGTTCCGCATCAAGCGAATAAAAGAATTATTGAAGCAACTGCTAATAGAGTTGGATTAGAAGAAGATAAAGTTATGATGAACATCCATAAATATGGAAACACAACTTCTGCTACTCTTCCTTTATTACTTGCTGACTATGAAAAAGTTTTGAAAAAAGGAGATAACTTAATTTTTGCCGCATTTGGTGGTGGCTTCACTTGGGGAGCTATCTATTTAAAATGGGCATATAACTCATAAACCAAACAACTTAAATTTAGGAAAATGGATATTAAAGAAATTCAAAGTCTTATAAAGTTTGTAGCTAAATCTGGTGCAAGCGAAGTAAAGTTAGAAATGGAGGATATTAAAATCACCATTAAAACCGGAAGTGAAACTCCTGAAACTACAATTATTCAGGCCCCAGTTGCTGCTGCTCCTCAAATGATAGCGCAACAACCAGTACCAGTTGCTCAACCAACTACTCCTGTAGCTTCAACTAACGATACTACTACTGAAGACGACTCGAAATATATTACTATAAAATCACCAATCATTGGTACATTCTATAGAAAACCTTCACCAGACAAACCTAATTTTGCTGAAGTAGGTACTGAGGTTAAAGTTGGTGATACTGTATGTATTATTGAAGCAATGAAATTATTTAACGAAATAGAATCTGAAATATCAGGTAAAGTAGTTAAAGTATTAGTTGACGATTCTAGTCCTGTAGAATTTGATCAACCTCTTTTCTTAGTTGACCCATCATAATTAATAGTTATTATTTAGTTCGTAATACTTAAACAAGTATACTTATTTTAAATTTTAACCCTTAAATTATCTAATTATGTTTAAAAAAATATTAATTGCCAATAGAGGTGAAATTGCACTACGTGTAATAAGAACCTGTAAGGAGATGGGAATAAAAACTGTAGCTGTTTACTCTAAAGCAGATGCAGAAAGTTTACATGTACGATTTGCTGATGAAGCTGTTTGTATTGGACCTGCTCCAAGTAGTGAATCTTACTTAAAAATGTCACATATTATTGCTGCTGCTGAAATTACTAACGCAGATGCAATACATCCTGGTTATGGTTTTTTAGCTGAAAATGCTAAATTTTCAAAATTATGTGATGAACACGATATTAAATTTATCGGAGCTTCGCCTGAGATGATTGATAGAATGGGAGATAAAGCAAATGCCAAAGCTACAATGAAAGCTGCAGGTGTACCTTGTGTTCCAGGAAGTGACGGTGTTATTAATACTTTTGAAGAATGCCAAAAAGTAGCTGAGGAAACTGTATATCCTGTAATGCTTAAAGCTTCAGCAGGAGGTGGTGGAAAAGGTATGCGTGCTGTTTGGAAAGCTGAAGACTTAAAAGATGCTTGGGATTCTGCAAGACAAGAATCAAAGGCTGCTTTTGGAAATGACGATATGTATATGGAGAAGTTAATTGAAGAACCTCGCCATATAGAAATTCAAGTAGTTGGAGATGCTTTTGGAAAAGCATGTCACCTATCTGAAAGAGATTGTTCAGTTCAACGTCGTCATCAAAAATTAACGGAAGAAACTCCTTCGCCATTCATGACTGATGAATTACGTGATGAGATGGGGAAAGCAGCAGTAAAAGCAGCTGAGTTTATTAAGTATGAAGGTGCAGGTACTGTAGAATTTTTAGTTGACAAACATCGTAAGTTTTACTTTATGGAAATGAATACTCGAATCCAAGTAGAGCATCCAATTACTGAAGAAGTGGTTGATTACGATTTAATTCGTGAGCAAATATTAGTTGCCGCTGGTGTACCTATTTCTGGTAAAAACTACACACCTCAATTACACTCTATAGAATGTAGAATTAATGCTGAAGATCCACACAATGGATTTAGACCAGCTCCTGGAAAGATAACTTCTTACCATGCCCCTGGTGGACATGGTGTACGAATAGACACACACGTGTATGCAGGTTATATGATACCTCCGAATTATGATTCTATGATTTCAAAATTAATTGTTACTGCTCAAACAAGAGAAGAAGCTATTAATAAAATGAAACGTGCTTTAGATGAATATGTTATTGAAGGTGTAAAAACTACGATTCCTTTTCATAGACAATTAATGGATCATCCAGATTATGTTGCTGGTAACTATACCACAAAATTTATGGAAGATTTCGAAATGAAATAAATTATTATAGTACAATAAATAAAAAATCAGTGAATATTTCACTGATTTTTTTTATTCCCTAACTTCGCATTATGAATTTAGTATACAATTTGATTTTACATTTTGTCTATTTTTTATTGAAAATCATAGCCTTATTCAATAAAAAAATGAACTTATTTATTAAAGGAAGAAAAGATTCTTTTTCTAAATTAAATACTATTTCTAAAAAAGATAAAGTTATATGGTTCCATGCAGCTTCATTAGGTGAATTTGAGCAAGGAAGACCTATCATTGAAAACTTCAAGCTTTTATATCCAAATTATAAAATAGTTCTTACTTTTTTCTCTCCTTCTGGATATGAAATAAAAAAAGAATATAAACATGCTGATGTTATTTGCTATTTACCTTTTGACACAAAAAGAAATATGCAAAAATTTATAGAAACAGTTCATCCTGAACTCGCTATAATAATTAAATATGAATTTTGGCCAAATCTATTATCTGAACTACAAAAACAAAATATACATACTGTTTTAGTTTCTGGTATTTTTAGAGAAAAACAATCCTTTTTTAATTGGTATGGTGGTTTTATGCGAAAAAAACTAAATGCCTTTAATTATTTTTTTTTGCAAAATGACACTTCAAAAAAACTTTTAAATTCTATAAATTTAAAAAACACTTCAGTTTGTGGAGATACTCGTTTTGATAGAGTATATGATATATTAAAACAAAATAATACCCTACACTTCATTTCAGAATTTAAAAACAGCAACTATACAATAGTAGCCGGTAGTACATGGACTGAGGATGAAGAATGTATTGTGAACTATATAAATAATGGTTCTTCAAAAGATGAAAAATTCATTATTGCTCCGCATAACATAAATTCACAAGATATAATAGCTTTAAAAAAATCAATTAATAAAAAAACTGTTTTGTTTTCTGAAAAAAAAGAAAAAAACCTATCAGAATATCAAGTATTCATTATTGATACAATTGGTATTCTTACCAAGATATATTCGTATGCAGATGTGGCTTATATTGGTGGTGGATTAAAAACTAACCTTCATAATACCCTAGAACCAGCTGTTTTTGGTATTCCTTTGGTTTTCGGAAATAAGAAATATAAAAAATTTCAAGAAGCTGTAGATTTACTATATTTAAAAGGTGCTATTGGTATTCATAATAAAAATGATTTTTACACTACATTTACAACTTTAAAATCAAATAATAATTTAAGAACTAAAATGGGAGCTATTAACAAAGAATATATTGAAAATAATATTGGTGCTACCAAATTAATTATTGATTATATAAACAATACTTTACATTAATTGTTGTTAGGTTTAAATGAGCTTTAAGAATTAATTTTAAAGTAAAAAATTATAATGGAATTTATTTTACAGCCTTGGCCTTGGTATGTGTCAGGATTTTTGATATCGATTGTTTTATTTTTATTATTCTATTTCGGAAAAAACTTTGGTGTTTCTAGTAACTTAGAAACAATGTGTACAATAGCTGGTGCTGGAAAAATTTCTGATTATTTTAATACAAACTGGAAAGATAAAACTTGGTCTCTAATTTTTTTAATAGGATTAATAATTGGTGGT
>JBELFC010000096.1:8889-12463 GCA_042093175.1 Tenacibaculum sp.
CTGGAAAGATAAAACTTGGTCTCTAATTTTTTTAATAGGATTAATAATTGGTGGTCATGTTGCCATAGAATATTTATCAAAAGATACTTCAATAGATATCAGTTTACAAACAATCAAAGACTTAAATGAATTAGGTTTTAACGATATTGGATCTACTTTTGTTCCTTCTGAAATTTTTAGCATTGAAAGTTTATTAACTTTTAAAGGCTTTTTAATACTTCTTATTGCTGGTGTTCTAATAGGATTTGGAACAAGATATGCCGATGGTTGTACTTCTGGACATGCCATTACTGGTTTAAGTAGTTTTCAATTACCGTCTTTAATTGCTGTTATAGGTTTTTTTATTGGTGGATTATTTATGGTTTGGTTAGTATTCCCTCTAATATTTAATTAATATGAAATATTTAAAGTTTTTATTCACAGGAATTTTATTTGGAATTATTTTAACAAAATCCGAAGTGATTTCTTGGTACCGTATTTATGAAATGTTCAAGTTTCAATCATTTCATATGTATGGTATTATTGGTACTGCTGTCACTTTTTCTATGATTTTCATGTATTTATTCAAAACAGGTATCATTACTAATTATTTAGGAAAAAAAATTTTTATAAAAGAAAAGAAAAAAGGATTTACAAAATCCTTAATTGGTGGTATAATTTTTGGTTTAGGATGGGCTTTAGCAGGCGCTTGTCCAGGCCCTATATTTGTTTTAATAGGACATGGGATACTTCCTATTTTTATTGTACTAATAGGAGCCGTTTTTGGGGCTTTTATTTATGGGATACTGAGTAAAAAACTACCTCATTAATATTTGATTCTATTCTTTTTTAAGAACTCCGAGTCTGTTTTATTTACTACTTCCCATTGATATATTTTTGAAAGCTGATAAATTTTAGACAACTCTTCAAATAATCGGTTTTTAGCTTCTTTTTGTAATTCTGATACAGTAATGGTTGTTTTTATCTTTTCAATGGCTCTATCGCTCAATTTATTCAGTTCTGATTTAGAAAAAGTATTAAACTTACTCTGTTGTAAATCAAAATATTTAATATCTGGTGAAATAGTAACTTCTTCTTTAGGAATCTTATTAATAATAATTTGTTTTCCTATAGTGTCTATTTGAATATCTAATTTTGACAAATCATAGCCGACTTCAACTTTAGCATTAACAGATAATATTGCTTTTTTTTGAAAAGAAATGTAATTGTAGAAATATTTTTTAGTATCAGAAAAACTGTACATTTCTGAAAAACTTCCTTCAGTAACAACTAATTTACTTAAATTTTGTACTCCATTAAGAAAAACTTCTATTTCTTCTTTTTCATGTTTAATTTCTTTTCTGTCGTACCAAAATTTAGCAATTAAAAAACCTAATAAAAAAATTGCTGTATACTTTATAAAACGCATCATAATTCTAGTATAAAATCTAGTTACAATGTACTAAAAACTATTCGAATTAATTCTACAAAAAATACCTATTCATATTTTTGTCATTTTATAAATTACGTAAGTAAAAAAACATTTATTGGAAACCTATTTATTAACTATTGCTTTTACATTTTTTGTATCACTTAAAATATAAAAATATGACCTCCTATTTTGTTGATGCTCTTCTTCTGAACATTTCTTTTGATTCTTATCATTACAATCATTCAATAACTGATCTTCTCCATATCCAATAGCACTCTCTATTCTATTTGAAGAAATACCTCTAGAAATTATATAATCTCTTGTAGATTTAGCCCTATTGTCTGAAAGAATTCTATTGTACTCTTTAGTTCCTCTACTATCTGTATGCGATTCAATTTTAATAATCATATCTGGATGATTCTTCATTACAGTAACTATTTTTTCTAATTCATACTCAGCATCTTCTCTAATATTGAATAAATTAAAATTAAAGTAAATAGGATTAATAACTATTTGGTCTTCTACTATTAAAGATTCTAATTGTAAATCAGTTTTTAATACTTTTTTATTTACATCTAATGTCACTGTTTCTTTTTCAGTTACTTTATAATCATCTTTTGAAGCTACCACTATAAAGTTTTTTTCACAATCTATTTTATCAAAAGAATAACTTCCATCTAAATTTGTTAGTTGCTTAGAAACTGGTTCTCCTTTTTCATTTATTAATCTTACCGTTACCTTATCTATTGGATCTCCGGTTCTAGAATCAGACACAACACCTTTAATATCTTCTTTACACTTATAAATTGTAAAGCTATATATATCATCATCTCCTCTTCCACCTTCTCTATTAGAAGAAAAGAAACCAGCAGTTCTTTGGTCATTAATAACAAATGCAAAATCATCACGAGGTCCATTAACTGGAGCGCCTAAATTAACTGGATCTGAATATGTGTTATTTTCTATTTTAGATTCAAACACATCTAATGCACCTAAACCTAAATGACCATTAGAAGCAAAGTATAAACGATTGTCTTTTCCTACAAATGGAAACATTTCTCTTCCTTCAGTATTAATTGTTGCTCCTAAGTTTTCTGGTTGTCCATAACTACCATCAACCTCTATAGCTACTTTATAAATATCTGTACCTCCATATCCATTTGGCATGTCAGACACAAAGTATAGTGTTTTTTCATCTGCACTTAAAGCTGGATGTCCTGTAGAATATTCATCGCTATTAAATGGCAATTCTTTGACATTACCCCAGGTTTCATATATTTTTTCTGCTTTATATATTTTTAAATGAGTAGTTCTCTGTTTATCAGATTTTAATTTATTTCCATCATAATTATCTCTAGTAAAGTACATGGTTTTTCCATTTTTACTTACAACAGCATTAGATTCATGGTATTTTGTACTTAAAGCTGTTATCTTTTCAGATAATTCAACATCTAAAGCTTTATCTTCTTCTAATCTTTTTAATTTTGAAGTATAAATATTTAAATAAGGTTGATTGTTCCATTGATAAATCTTCTTATTTTCTTCGTCAGGCCTAGTTGATGCAAAATATAAAGTATTATCATAAATAAACCCTCCAAAATCTGAATATTTAGAGTTAGAGGATACATTATGAATATTTATAAATGTTTTTTCTTTATTAGTGTATTCAACAAAATAATCTTTATTTTTCTCTAACGCAATGGCTCTACTATCGTTGCCTTTTACATTTTTTAATTTCAATAACCATTTATCAGATTCATTAATTTTACCGCTGCTTTTTAATGTTTGAGCATATCTAAACACATGTTTTGGAGAAGCTATGACTTCAAACTTGTTCATTAACTCACTATACCATTTTTCTGCTTTATCAAAATCAACATTAAAGTAATATGAATCTGCTAACCTACTTATAACCAAATATGTTTTATCACCTTTGTTATAGATAGTTTCATATAATTCAGCTGATTTTTTATAAGCATATTCTTTAAAATACCTATCAGCTGCATATTTTCGTTGCCCGAAACTGAAAACAGTAACGAATAACAATACGTATAAAAATATTATTTTTTTCATATCCTTAGATTTTAATTGTTTAGAAAAATCTTGGTGATTTCATCTTTTGTTCTTTAAATATCTCATATCGAAGCATTACTTCATGAGTTC
>JBELFC010000097.1:0-8083 GCA_042093175.1 Tenacibaculum sp.
TTAAAGATGAAAGTTTTTTTGAGTCGTAATATGAATACCGCTTTCTTACAGTAATTACAATATATTGTATAACTGTATACTAATATAATTGTTCTTCATTCTTCTGCTTTTATCCCAAAAGAAAACTTCTTATTTTACGCTAACTATTAGTTTTAATGTACCTGTGTTAGGGATTGAAGCAATTGTTTGAGCTCTTTTGTTTGTTTTTTAAAACAAAAAGCGAGTGCGGAAAGCCCGACGTTAGCTTTTTCTAACGGAACACCCTATACATATATATAGTATACCTAAATTTAATTCTCTTGTATGGTAATGTAAAATGTAGTGCCTTTCCCTAAAGAACTCTCTACCCAGATTTTCCCACCGTTCCGCTCTATGATCTTTTTTACTAAGGCCAAACCTATACCTATAGAATCGATATGGCTTTTAATTTCTAACTTTTGAAATAGCTGAAATATTTTAGTATGGTACTTCTCCTCTATTCCTGGACCATTATCCGAAACAGAAAACACATGTTCATTCTTTACCTTTTCATGGCTTATTACTATTTTGCTAACTTTTTTATCATTATGCTTAATTGCATTTTGAATTAAATTTTGAAAAACTTGTAGTAACTGGGACTCATTAAATAGTAGTTTGGGTAGTTTGCTTTTTATTTCAATACTACATTCATTAGTTGTATTAACCTTACTAATTCTTTTAACTAATTTATCTACATCCACAAGTTTCACCTCTTTCTCTTTATCCATTTGAAGAGAATAATTTAATATTCCATTGATTAGTAAATCCATTTGGTCTACTTGTTCTTGTAATGTTATTAAATTTTCAGAGACTTCTAGTGTTTTATCTTCATCGGATCTATCTGATTCAACAACCCAACTTGCTAAGGTATGTATATTACGTAGTGGCCTTTTTAAATCATGGGACACTACATAGGCAAACTCTTCTAAATCTTTATTTCGTTCATATAATTCTTTGGCTCTGTTTTCTAAGTCTAAAGTACGCTGCTTTATTTTATCCTCTAAGTTTTTGTTTACTTCTAACAAGCCTTGGCGATATCTAATAAAACCATTTAGTATAATAAACGAATATATAAATATGGTAGTAGTAGATATTAAAATAGCACCTTCGGTTACAATATCTATATCAGAAGTTAACACTCTGTATCCCATATGTAAAAGCTGAGAAGCACTAAAAACTAATATCAATCCTCTATTATTAAGCATTAATATAGCTCCGAACATTACCACGTATGTACCTAATAAATAATCTAGCGAAAAATTATTAAGTGCAACTGTATAAGTTAAGTAATGTTGAAATATAAAAAGTGCGAAAAAGACGTATAAACCATAATAATTAATTACTATTCTTTTTTTTGTTAATGGAGCTAAACCTACTATAAAAAACACGATTGCCAAAATCTCTCTCATGTAAGGGATTTCTTGTGCTTTTAAGTTATAATGAAATATTAAAACAGAGTACAAGTACAAACCTGGTGCTACTAAACACAAAACCAAACTACTATTTTTGATTTCGAAAGGCTCTAACTTACCTGTTTTTTTTAAAAAGTCTAGCATAGCAACTATCATTACTAATATTAATTGGATTTTAAAGATAAGTATTTCATTTTAAAAGTAAGCTCCCTCCTATAAGTATACAGTTATAAAGCCATATTTTACATTTTAAAACTATATGGTTTTTATCATAGCTAAGAGTAAAGATACTATTTCTCTATATTTACCAATAATTCCGTTTATTCTGGATTATAACAAAATAAATAAAATTTTATTCTCTATAAAATTGTTAGTAACATCAAAATTTAAAGTAATTGAAAAAAGAGAAAGTAATAGAAAAACTTAAAAAACATTGTACTGAAAAACTCTATGTTCGTTTAACAAGAAGAAAAGGTAATTTTGAAGGGACTACTACAGGGTTTATTCTTGATATCTCATCAGATTTTATTTTACTTCAAGAATCAGATGATTTTAGAGTTTTAGGATATCAAATTATACCGATTAAAACTATTAAACATGTTCGCTATAATAAAAATGATAGAACTTACGAACGTATTTTAAGGGAAGAAGGATTAATGTCAGAAGTTATATCAAAGCACAAAATAAACTTAACAAACTGGATTACAATTACAAATGATATAAAATTAACTGAACTAACAGTAATATCGGAATGTGAACATCCTAACCTGAGATATTTTTGTATTGGAGCATTACAACAAGTAAATAAAAAATCTATTTCAATTAGATATTTTGATGCTGAGGGTATTTTGGATAAAAAAAACACTAAGCACAGTTTTAAGAATATTACAAAATTGAGTTTTGACGATCATTATGCAAATATTTTCTCTAAATATTTGACAGAAAAGAAACGATAGTAATCCATTTAAGAAATATGAGACTTAAAATGATGATTCTTCAGGCTTTACTTATTTACATTTCATATGATAACAACAAATTTGAAAAATTATCAAAAATTTTAGACACGTTGACTCAGGCTTATGAACGTATCACTAATAAAAAAGGTATAAATATTGAATTACATGAGAAATTTGATATTCTTACTCCCTCAAAGCTTATCCCTTCATTAAAAACAGAATAGATAACAATGATTAATGGTCAAGACATTAAAAAGTTAGAAGATCTAAGTGAGCAATTTTCTACTTGGATATTTAAATATCATTCGGAAAACTTTGCAAAACCACTATTTTTAATTTGGTATAGAGACAATGATCTTAATAAAACTGAGAAAATTTTAACCTATAACGATGGTAGCTTTTTTACAGCTACTTCTTTAATAGGATTAAAAGAAAAACTATATACTGAACGAAATAAACTTATAGCTCCTAATCATATTCATTTATGGTTAGGAGCTATTCAAGAAATAAAATTGGTTGAATCTATAAATTACAACCTAATTTCAGTAATTACTGATTTAGAAAAAGGTATTTTAGAAGAAAAAACAATTGAAGGCTTTGCAGAATTCATTAATTTATTTGATGACTTTATACATCAAGATGAAAAAAACAATCATCCTCAAATATATATTGATGATGGATTGATAAGAAAAACTTGGGAATATTACTATGAATTTATTTTTTGGCCAAGATTTAATGATCAAGAAAAATATAATAGTTGGGATCGTCCAAAATTAGAGATTAACATTCCAAAGTTAGTTGAAGAATTTAAAAATGTTATCTTGAAGTTTGAAGAAAACATAAAAGTTACTATTTGTTAGTATCAAAACTATTATCCTAAATAAAATCAAAATATGTGTAGATATGGAATGACAATCTATAAATCTCATTATGCGTGTTTTCAATGTAGAAAAACATTCAAAAGAAGATTAGAGAAAGATATTTATGATGGTTATAATAAATACAGAGAACAAAACCCTGCTAAATGCCCTGAATGTGGAAATCTTATGGCCAATATGGGACTAGATTTTGAGTCTCCTAAGAAAAAAGATATTAAATCTTGGGAGCATATGGCTACGCTATATGAAGTTGGCATTACATTTCACTCTTGTGGTTGTTCTGGCCCAGGTTATATTCCATCGAACTCTAATGATTTACTTCATTACTTTTCAAAAATAAAAACAGATTATATTGAGCACCAACGATTTTGGGCACAACGAAAATCGGATCCAGAAAGCCAAAGCGAAATAGCAAAAGACGGGCATTATAATTGGGAGTATTTTCAGCAAATTCCTGATGAGATAAAAACTGGCACTCCTAAAAAACCGAAATTTAATGCCACGGAAGCCCAAAAATATTGGCACGAAAAAATAGTAGAAATTGAATCAAAAATTGAGAAAGTAACCAATGCCTCTTTAAAAAATTGAAAAACACACGTTTTTATTTAATTTTACTTAAAAATCTTACTATAAATTTGATATTTAACAAAAAATGATAGAACTAGAATATTATTTAGTAGATGTTTTCACCTCAATAAAATATGGAGGTAATCAGCTTGCTGTTTTCATTGATTTTGAAAATAATGCCTCAACTAAAAACATGTTGAACATAGCAAAGGAGCTTAATTTTCCTGAAATAACGTTCATTAAAAAAAATCATAACAACCAATCTTTTGATGTTCGAATTTTCACTCCTGAATATGAAGTTCCTTTTGCAGGGCATCCATCATTGGGAACTGCCTTTATTATTTCAAAATACGTATTACCAACACCAAAAGAACGAATAACTTTGAATTTAAAGCATGCCAATATTAGTATTGATTTAACTTCACATCATGATATTGAACGTAGCCATTTTATCATGGAACAAGCAGAACCAGAGTTTATAGCAACCTTTAATCATCAAGAAATTGCTGCCGGACTTGGAATAAATATAACTGCATTAAATACTAAAAAACCAATAGAAGAAATAAGCACGGGTTTACCCTATATCATCATTCCTATTATCAATTTAGCAGAAATTAATCAACTAAAATTGGATTCAAAAAAAGTTATCGAGTTTTTACGTTTACATAAAAAACACAAAACCAACAGTTCTACTGGATTAACTACTTCTTTATTTTTTGTAACTGATCAAACTTTTGAAAAAACAAACAGTTTTAATACTAGAATGTTTTGTATTGAAAACGAAAACTTACTGGAGGATGCTGCCACAGGAAGTGCTAATGGTTGTTTTCTTTCATACCTCTTAAAAAATGAATCTTTAGAAATATCAGCCATCGTAGAACAAGGGTTTCAAATGGAAAGAAAATCATATATACATTTAAACGGGAAACGCACCAATGATACCTACAGTATAAAAATTGGTGGTCAGGTTATTGAATTAAGTAAAGGTATATGGAATGTATAAATTACTTAACTTATAAGTTAAAGTAAAACCGATTTATTCAGTAAAACTTCATTCGTAGCCATTTGAAGTATTTTATTTAATTTTACACTAAAATTGCTAATTAAATTAAAAACTGACAATGAAAAAACTTACCCTTTTACTACTTCTCTTTTTAATTTTATTAAGTTGTAATAAAAAGAAACACAACAAAAATCATTATAAATTAAAACAAAAAACAAATACCGAATTAAAAACAGTTACTACAAAAAAGAAAATTGATACAATTAATAATTACTGGGCCTTAATTCTTGATACTATTACAAGTAAAAAAGAATTTACGATTTCTAACCTAAAGCACACTTTTATAACAAGAACATACAGTTTAAATGATAGTTCAATTGTTAGAAATTTAACTCAAGAGGGAAAACAAATATATTTAGATCATTCACATACTATAGTAACAGATTTCAACCTTTCAAATGATTCAATTCTTGACACTCAACAAATAAGTCGAACTCATTTTAAAAACTCATTGGATCTTCAATTTTATAAAGAATGTAATCTTTATTCAACCAAAATTGATAGTATTTCAAACAACACTATTCATCTAACTTCTGATTTAGCAATTCCTGATACCGATAACCAATGGAGAGTTTGGTATTCTATAAAAATAAACAGAAATCGGTTAGAAAAATTACAAGTTCAAAAAACTGACTATGTAGAATTGTAGAATTAACTTAATAAATAATCACAACAACAACGAACAAACTTCAATACCTTTAATGATAGTATTATTTATAAATAAAAAAGAGTCAAATACTTTTAAAGAAATAATTAGAGATATAATAATAACTGTACCTATTGCAGTTTTTTTATTTAGTTTCTTTAAAAGTTTAATCACTTGGTCTAAACCTGAATTACATGAAATAATAAATTACTTGATAATTTTTGAAGTAGGAATCATTTTAAAAATAGCATTTCAAATTTTCAAAAACCATTTAGAAAGTATTGTATTTAATTCTGACGAAAATAAATTAATTATTACTCAAATTAAACCATTAAAAACAACTACTAAAACTATTTTTAAATTAGACCAACTAGAAATTTCAGAAATAAAACATTTTCCATTCTCTTCTTTTGCCATTTCTAATTATTTCATACTTAAAAATACACACGCTAAAATAAAAATATCAACTGCTGGTCATGAAAAAAAAGAAATTGATCTTCATGAAATACATAAAACTATTCTAGCCTTAAAAACTAAAAACAATTTAGAAATCCATTCTTAAGCAAAGCATAAAATGAAACACTTTCAACTAGCACTATTTATTTTTTAGCATTAACACGGTTGCTCAAAAAGTAACTTACAACCATGTTGTGGATGCAAAAAATGTTGAAACTAAAAAAGTAATGGTTCTATTTGAAAAATAAATACAGAAGAACAACAAGAAAATACAACTTATGAATTCTTAGCAAACGAATTTCAACCATCACTTTAAATGAGTTTTCCTATTCATTTGCTAAATATTAAACTCAAAAATGGTGTATATCAAATTAAAGTTCAGTTTTCATACTGTAAAAATAATGGAACGCCCTATGTATTAGCAATTGTAAACTATGCCGTTAAAAAAGAAAACGGAAAACTAAAATTATTTAACTGGTTAAACTTTAGTAAACAATCCTGGAACCATACTTCTGTTGGTGTGGTTGATTTTTATTATCTTCCTTACCATAAATTCAACCTAAAAAAATTAGATCAATTTATAGATGAACTCTGTAAAAAAGTTGGAGTTCCTTATAAACCTTTTGAGTATTATTTAGCAGATGACTATGATGAAATTCAAAAATTAAAAGGAATTGATTATTATATAGGAATGGGTGGTGTTTCTCAGCCAAGTGGAAAATCAACAAAGAACTGTGGTAAAAAACAACTAATTTTTGTTTAATTTTTAACCAAAATACTTCTATAAGTTTCATCATATATTAATCCTGATTTTGCAAATTTTACTTCATTTGTTCCTCCTTCCTCAAATTCTTCCCAATCTTTAATAAAATCTTCAGCTTGATTCTTTGGTGAAATTCCGAAAACACGTTTTGCGGCTACAAATTCTTCATCTGTATTATCATGATTATTTTTTGTATCAAAAAAATATCTCTAGCATCTATTTCAACAACATTATGAATCAATAACATTTTTAAAACCTTTGAAATATCAATATCTACTTTAGAACGTTCTTCTAGAATGAGTGCCATTAATGATAAATGCCAACTATTTATGTTCTGCATCATTTTCTCTTCTATCTCTGTTAATCAACTTGGTTTTTCTTTCTATGTAGTTTAGCTAATCAATTTCCTTAATGAAATCTACTTGCTTTTCTAGTCGATTTGATTTCATATATAATAATTTATACCACAAATAAAAAATGATATCTTTGAGTTGAAAAGGGCATTTATCTCAAAAAAAAAATGATTAGAACAAATATTGAATTATTAGAATATATTAGGTCATCTAAAAACTCAAATCATTATTTCATAAAAGAAGAAGTTGAAAAGAAACAAAAAATAATAAAACAGAATTCTCATAGTGCTTTTGGGTATATAATTAAAAATGGAATTGCAAAATGCTATTTAACGGACGAAAATGGAAATGATTTTATTGAAGAATTTTTCAGTGAAGGTGAATTATTTGGTGAAATTGAAATAATAAATAATACTAATAATATTTGTAGCGTTGAAGCAATTTCCGAAATGACCCTGTATAAAATTTCCAAAACTAACTTTCAATTCCTCTTAAAAAATGATCAAAAATTTAACGATTTAATTATGAAATCATTTGCGAAAAAAATTCAAGAAAAAGCAACAAGACATTCTCACAATCAACTTAACCCTATAAAATCCAATCTTTCTAGATTACAACAATCAACTTCAATGTTTATGGAAATTATTTCAAAAAATGATATAGCTAGCTATTTAGGAATTAGCTTAAGAAGTTTAAATAGAATTTTAAACGATAAAGATTAACAAAAACGCTTGCCTACAAAGAGCTGAAGTAAAAAACAATTAATTTTTGTTTAATTGTTAATCAAAGTATTTCTATAAGTATCAACATATATTAATCCTCTCTTTTGTGCTTTCTATTTTAGTATTTTATTTTACCACTTTATAAACTTAAGCCATGTATAATTCATTGTTAACACAAGCCTAATTACGAAAGTTTTCGCGAACTTTCTATTCAGTTTGTATTTGCTAAATTAGTTACTCAAACATGAA
>JBELFC010000097.1:8183-12447 GCA_042093175.1 Tenacibaculum sp.
AATAATTGGAATTGTAATATTTGGAATCACCTATTTCGGAATTGAAATGTTTGGCTTTGCAGAGGGAGTTCTGGAAGAAACAAATCAAAACAAACTGAGAAAAAACCTATTATAAAACTGACTGAATTTAAAAATGGACGCTGGATAAGTAGGGTTGATTCTCTCCCAGAAATTGAAGTTAAGAATGGGAAAATGTGAAATAAATAAGGAAAAAACAAAAAAAGAAAAAATAATTGGAATTGAAGATTATCAGAATTCAATAAAACCTTGTCTGAACTAATAAAGCGTAGTAAAACATAATGCAAAATTAATTACTATATTTAAGCAAAAATTGAAAACATAACACTTTAACATAATTTGTAACTGCCGGAAAATTCTCAAAATTTTCTCACCCTACAAATTATATATAAACACGTTATTATTCATTGAATGAAAATGAAAATTTGTATACTATTTTATTTTTTAACATCGTTTATTTGTAATGCTCAAGTTAACAGTCTTTTTAAAGATTTTAAAGATTGTAATAGCAATTTGAGAAAGGACTCTATTTCCCTATATGATAACATAAGAAATTTTACTTTAAAACTACCTGAAAAATGGAAGGGAAAATTAGAAGGTGATACTAATAGTTTATGTGTTTATAAAACACCCTATTCTTCTATTTTTAGATTAAAAGGAAGCTCAGCCTATGATGTTCAAGGTAACAGGATTGAAACTGAAAAGAAAAACCCAAACTTCGAAGGAATAGATTATATAGAAACTCAAGAAATAGTAATTTTAAAACACCCGAAAGGAATGTATAAAGAAAAATTACTTCATAAATATACATTTCACTTTGAAACTAAAAATAATCCATGGGTTTGGATGTTTTACTTAACTACTGATAGAAAACCAAATAAAAAAGACATTTGTGAAATTAAATATATTATAAAACAGTATATACATGCACTTAAAAACTAACTAAACCAACAACTAAACTATATTAAAACGTAGCTTAATCAAAACGAAGTATACAAAACTAAATATGACATTAGAAGATTTCAAAAAACAACAATTTGATTTTAAACAAATCTTATGACTAATATGGAGCAAAACTGGTTGTAATTAGATCTAGTGTAAACAGAAATGCAACATATGAATATAAAAAATAAATGAATAAGTTGAATACAAATAAATTTAATATGAATACAAAAGGAGCCTTTTTAACTGTTTTTTTTATGTTGTCAATAAGCTACTCTTATTGTCAAAAAAATAAAAAAACACCTATAAATAAAAACGTAATTTCAAAAACAACATATTTATCTAATCAAGAACTACAAGATTGGTATCATAAAGATTATGAGAAGGATACAATACCTGGAATTAGTTTAGATAAATTATATGAATCTAATTTATTGCATGGACGTAAAGGAAAAGAGATAATTGTTGCAGTTATTGATACCAAGATAGATATTCATCATTTTGATTTAAAAGGACAACTTTGGGTAAATAAAGATGAAATTCCTAATAATGGAATAGATGATGATGGCAATGGATATATTGATGATATAAATGGATGGAACTTTTTAGGTAACCCTAATGGAGAATATTTAAAGTATCAAAGTTCTGAAATCGTACGAATTATTAAAAAATATCAAGAAAAATTTGAATTAAAAGATTCAACTGAAATTAACAAGAACGAATTACCAAACTATAGGTTATACATAAAAGCCAAGACTGCTTACAAAAATGAAGTCAAAGGATTGGAATCTTCTATCCTTTATTTTAAAAAATCTATAAATAAATTTCCCGTAGCTACAAAAACTATCCAAGAAATAACAAAAAAAGAAGATATTAATATTAGCGATCTTGAGAATATACTTAAATCATCGAAAGATTCTACAGTTATTTCACATGCAAGCTTTTTAAAGTCTGCAAAGTTAAAAGATCATACAATAGAATTGTATACACATTATGTAAAGTGGTTTGAAGAAATGCTCAATACTACTTTTGATTTAAACTATAACGAACGAGCTATTATGGATGATAACCCAGATGACATCAAAAATTCTATCTACGGAAATAATATAGTTTATGGAGAAGTTCCTTTCAATCATTCTATTGTTGTATCAGGAGTTATTGGAGCTAATAGAACGAATAATATTGGAGCAAAGGGATTCTCTATAAATATTAAAATTATGCCAATTGTTATGGTTGCTTCTGGTGACGAACATGATAAGGATATTGCTTTAGCAATTAGGTACGCAGTTGATAATGGTGCTAAAATAGTTAATATGAGTTGGGGTAAAAAACTTTCATTAAATCAAAAATGGATTTTAGAAGCTATGAAATATGCTGAAAGTAAGGGAGTACTTCTGGTTCATGGAGCTGGAAATAATGGTTTTAATACAGATTATAACACATACTACCCAAATGATTATTTAAATGATTTAGAGCTAGTTGATAATTTTATTGTTGTTGGAGCAAGCAGTTATGAATTGACCAAAAATCTGAGAGCAAGCTTTTCTAATTATGGAAAAAAGACAGTAGATGTTTTTGCTCCTGGAGTAAAAATTTACACCACAAAAGAAGACAACGAATTTAAATTTTCAAGAGGAACATCATTAGCAGCTCCAATGGTATCAGGATTAGCAGGTTTATTATGGTCTTATTTCCCAAATTTGACGGTAAACCAATTGAAAAATATAATTATGGAATCAGGTAGCTCTTTTTACATTCCTGTTACTATAGCCGGTGAAAATAATATCAAAAAAGAAATCCCCTTTACTGAACTAAGTAAATCAGGTAAAATTATTAATGCGTATAATGCTTTTTTAATGGCGTCTGAGTTACAAAAACAACCAGCAATAAAAAATTAACTGAGATTATTAAAATCGCTAACAAAAACTATATGAAATCAATAATCTCATCTATTTTAATTCTACATTAATACAATATTTCTTACACAAAACAATTACTAAAAACTTGCTCCTAAACTTCATATTTTGGAGCAAGTTTTTGTTTTTTATAACTCCGCTTTCTTATATTATTTTTCGCTAAAATTAAAAAATACCTATCGGTAGGTATTGAACAGATTGATTAACTTTTATAATTTAGTCCCAGATAAATTATATATATACCGGTACATATATTCTATTGTTGAAAGTGATCTTACTATAAATTCAAAAATCAAGAAAGAATGAGTGAAATTGACAAAAGAATCCAAGAAAAAATAAAGAAAAAAGAAGCTTTACTAAAAGAGAAGATTCAAGCTTTACAAAAATCAGCAAAGAGCAGAATAGATGATTTAGAAGAACCAGATCCAAGTGACTTTGAAGCCGCTATTGACTTACAATTTGACATTAAATGGAAAATTACTTCCATCAAGTTTGATATTCCTAAATTCTCAATGGAGCTTGAAAAAATTAGCTTTGATATTCCAGAAGTAAAAATGGAAACCGAAAAAATTAGTTTTGATGTACCAGCTGTAAGAATGAAGAGAACTTGCCTTTTCAAAAAACCAGTGTTTAGAGGTTTGAAAATTTATTCCGAATGTGTTTATGGTAATAAACCTGAAGTATACACCAAAAGAGTTGAATTTAAAACGGATATTCCTAAATTTAATTCAAAGAGAATTGAAATAAAATTTGACAAACCAGTCGTAAAGATGGAAACGATTGAAATAAAAATGCATTTACCTCAATTTTATTTAACATCTGTTGAAGGAGAAATTAAAAACTATTCTGAAGATGTACAAGAAATAGGGAATGATATGAATTCTGAAGCTAAAAAACTATCAGATAATTTCAGTAATGAAATAAATACAGAATTAAAGCAAGATATTAAAGACCTTTTTGATGAAATTCAAAGTAGCTTAATAAAATCTAGAGAAGAAATATCAGACAACTATAATACTGGTATTACTAATATTAAAACATCTATTAAAAGGTTAAAAGAAGCAAATGCAACAGATAAAGTTAAAGAGCTTGAGTCGCAACTTGCTTTATTGATTACTGATTTTGAAAATGCCCTCAAAACTATTGACGAAAACCTAGAAGACCTAGCAAAGGAAGAGTCAGAAGTATTTATGAATTTTAGTGTAAATATATAAGCAATTTACAACATTACTTATAAAATAGTAGTTCAGTATAACCTCTAACGAATTGTGCTGTTCTACTATTTTTTTAGTATTTAAAAACTTACAAACAACAAAAAAGCTTCACTATTTCTAGTGAAGCTTTATGTGAGCCCTGAAGGATTCGAACCTTCGACCGCCTCCTTAGAA
>JBELFC010000098.1:0-12124 GCA_042093175.1 Tenacibaculum sp.
GACCTGCTGATTACAAATCAGCTGCTCTAGCCAGCTGAGCTACATCGGCTTTTTATTGCAAAAAACAATCCGCTATTTCTAACGGACTGCAAATGTATAAAGTAATTTTGATTTTCTAAAACTTTTTTTAAAAATTTTTTCATTTTTATAGCACTAAAAAATCTTTATCCTTTTCTTTTGATTTTTTTAATTGTCTTTTTAGCGACTCAATCGCAACACTAATACCCTCTTCAAAGGTTTTGTATTGTTTTTTAAACATCAACTCACTTCCTGGTATATTAACTTTAACTTCAGTAATTTTATTTTCCTTTTCACTTGTTTTTTGCACTTTTAAGAACACCTCTGCATCAACAATCTTATCATGAAACTTTTCTAAGCCCCCAATTTTCCTCTCTATATAGTCAATTAATTTCTTGTCGGCGGTGAAGTTAACAGATTGTGTAAATACCTTCATAATCTTTCAATTTTAATCAGCTCCTCTAGGGTGAGCCATGTTAAACACTTTTTTCATTTCTTCCAAGCTATTATGCGTATAAACTTGGGTAGAGGCTAAACTTGAATGCCCTAGTAATTCTTTAACCGAATTCAACGATGCACCATTATTTAACAAATGAGTAGCAAAGGCGTGTCTTAACACATGTGGACTCTTTTTTCCTTTTGTAGACACCCTACTAAAGTACGAATTTATTATTCTATAAACAAGTGTTTCATATATTTTACCTCCCTTTTTAGTTACCAATAAACAACCATCCCCATCTGTTAACAACAGTTCTTTTCTCTTAATCAAATAACTATCAATAGTTTCCACTACAAATGGCAACAAAACAACTAATCTTTCTTTATTTCTCTTACCTAAAACTTTTATAGTATTATTAACATAATCGATATTTTTTTCTTCAAGACTAATCAATTCCGCCCTCCTTATACCTGTTGAATACAACAACTCAACAACCAACCTATCTCTTAATCCTTCGAAATCATCTTTCTCTTTTATTAAATTTAATGCATTGTTTATTTCCAACTCAGTAAAAGGTGAATTGATTTTCTTCTGAACCTTTAAGGACTTATGTTTTGTTAATGGATTTATATCAATCTCTTCTATTTTTTGTAGAAAATTATAAAATGACTTTAATGAACTCACCTTCCTATTAACACTTCTATTAGAAACACCTCCATTCACTAAATCTACAATCCAATTTCTTATTTGACGATAGTGAACACTCTTCAAGTCATCTTCTTCAAAATTCTCTAAACAAAACTCCTTAAACGCTATTAAATCGTTTTCGTAAGCCATAATGGTATGTTTAGAATACTTCTTCTCAAACTCTAAATATTCCAAAAACGATGTTACAAGCATAAATAAATGTATATCTTCAAATTTAACCAATGTTTTCCACAAACAAAAGTCCCGTATTAAAATATAATACGGGACTTTACTTATTTAAGGGTGTAATTACCCTATTTCTTCTTGCGTTCTTAATCTCTGAACATAAGATGCTTTTATTTTTCGAGCTCTATTAGCCATTGAAGGCTTCGTAAACTGCTTTCTATTACGTAATTCTCGCATAGTTTTAGTATTACTGAATTTACGCTTATAACGTTTTAACGCTCTATCAATATTCTCTCCTTCTTTTACTGGAATGATTAACATATAATTGCACCTCCCTTCATGTCTGTCTCTAAATTTTTATTTTTAGGACTGCAAAAGTAAAAACAAATTATGAAATACAAATACGTTTTATCAATTATTTTCAAACAATTCATACCCAACAGTTTCATATCAATTATTTTTAATAAAAAACCATTGTAATTAATGATAAAAAACAATTATTAAGTTGCTGGTCTATATTCTTTTTTATCAATTATCATTTTTGCGATAATCTCTTTTAAAATTTCTGAAGTACCACCTCCTATTGGTCCTAAACGACTATCTCTTAAAAGTCTTGCCATAGGATAATCTTCCATATAACCATATCCTCCTAACAACTGTAAAGCATCGTATATAACCTCATCTGCCATTTTTGTAGAAAGCAACTTACTCATACTTGCTTCTTTCACTACATATTGACCATCATTTAATCGCTTAGTAATTGAGTAATTATACTCTTTACACATATCAACTTTACTTGCCATTTCAGCAACTTTATGTCTCAATGCTTGAAATTCATTTAAATGTTTACCAAATGCCTGTCTTTCATTCATATATTGCAACGCATAATCTACAGCATATTCAGATCTAGCATGCGCATTTATACCCATAATCAAACGTTCTAAAGCAAAATGTTGCATTATATAAGAAAAACCAGAACCTTCTTCTCCCATTAAGTTTTCTTTAGGAACAATAACATTATCAAATGCTATCTCAGCAGTATCAGATGCTCTCCATCCTAATTTATCTAATTTAACAGCTGAAACTCCCTGTACATTTCTATCAACAACAAAAATACTCATCCCTTTATGCTTTGCTTCAGGATTAGTTTTTGCCGCAACTACTAAATAATCAGAGTACACACCATTTGTAATAAATGTTTTTGATCCATTAATCACATAATTATCTCCATCTTTTATTGCTGTAGTTCGCATACCTGCAACATCACTACCTCCAAAAGGTTCAGATATACATAAACATCCTATTTTATCGCCCTCTATACTTGGCGTTAAATATTCTTTTTTAATCCTGTCGTCTCCTTCTTTATTAAGATGCGTCATGGCTAAATATGCATGAGCCCACATGTTTGCTGCAAAACCTCCCGAATTTATTTTTTGTAACTCTTCTAAAAAGATTACCGTATAAAAAAGATCTAAACCTAATCCACCATATTCTTCAGGCTGGTTTAAACCAAAGTAGCCCATTTCTCCAAACTTTTTCCAAATAAAACGTTCAACAGTCCCATCCTTTTCCCATTTATCTATATGAGGAACAACTTCTTTTTGTAAAAAGTCCTTAAAACTTTGACGAAAAGATTCGTGCTCTTCAGTAAAGTACATACTATTCATTGATTTTATAATTAGTTGTTGTTTATTTCGCTTCCAAATATAAGACTATTCTAGCGTATTTTTTTAATGGGAAACCGCTAATATTTTTCAATTCAGCAATGTTTTGAATTTCGGCGACCTCCTCCTTATAATCAAATATTTTTTCACAGAGTATATAATCTATATACGGATTTCTTAAAACCTCTTTAAACGTAGCTGTATTTACATTTACTTTTAATATTTGCGGCTTATGAAGAATTTTAAAAGTACTCCTTAGTTTATTTACATCATTGTCCTTAATTCCGAAAACTTCATTTAACTGCGTTAAAAAAGTAAATCCCTGTATTCTACTTCTATAATTTAATAATTTTTGAGCTAACTCTTGATCCCCCAAACAAATCACCACATCTCTTAATGTAGCCTTATTTATATCAATAGTTGAGAACTTAAAAACCTCTTCAATTTTTTTTAGTTTCGCACTAGATCTGCTTATTTTTTTTGCATCATTCCTTTTTTTCAGATTTCTCTTAGTTACCCAATCAGGAAATTTAAAATAAGGTGCTATTTTAAAAAATAAACTATCCGATATTTTTGTTACTTGTTGAAACTCCTCTTTTGAATTTATAAATCTACCTCTCTTTCTAAACTCATGTAATCTATCTATTTCTTCTGTAGACATTCCTAATTTATATCCTTTATAGTCTGAAATATAATTCGGATTAAACGGATACAATTTTAGCTTTTTATTTTGTAGCTTATCTTCCCTTAGGCTATCTATTTCTTTAAAAAAAACTACTAATTCCTTTTTATCTAAATCTTCAGTATCTTCCTCATGAAAATTTACAAATACATATATTACTTGCAACAGGATAATAAGAATTATTAAAAAGAAAATCCCATTTCTTTGGCTTTTAGTATACCAGAAATGGGATTTAAATAATTTCATTTTATATGGAATATTTTATGCTTTCATAACTCCGATAGCTTTCAAATACTTTGATAACTCTTCACGAACTTTAGGGAATAGGAAACATAATCCTATTACATTTGGAACTGCCATTGCAAATATCATTGCATCAGAAAAATCAGTAACAGCACCTAAACTTGCAGCTGAACCTATTATTACAAATAAACAGAATAAAATTTTATAAGCATAATCAGATGCTTTTGAACGACCAAATAAGAACATCCATCCTTGTAATCCATAGTATGACCAAGATAACATTGTTGAAAAAGCAAACAATACAACCGCCATTGTTAAAATATAAGGGAACCATGGCAATACAGAAGCAAAGGCTTTAGAAGTAGCTAAAACTCCATCAGGTGATTTCACACCATATGTCATTATATCACCATTTCCGTTTGTAATAATAATTACTAATGCCGTCATTGTACAAACTACCACAGTATCAATAAAAGGCTCTAATAAAGCAACCAATCCTTCAGATGCTGGGTATTTTGTTTTTACTGCTGAATGCGCTATCGCCGCTGAACCTACTCCAGCTTCATTTGAAAATGCAGCTCTTTGAAAACCTATAATTAACACTCCAAGTAAACCACCTGAAATACCTTTAGCATTAAATGCTCCATCAAAAATTTGACCGAAAGCATCTCCTATTTTAGAAAAATTAGCAACTAAAATTATAACTGCTGCTAAAAAATATATCCCTACCATAAAAGGTACAATCTTCTCAGTAATATTTCCAATTCTTTTAATCCCTCCTATAATTACTATAGCAACTAAAACTGCCATAATAACCCCAAAGATTAACGCTGTAGATAAATCGTTAGATCCAATCATACTTCCAAACTGTTGAGCTGCTTGATTGGCTTGAAACATGTTTCCACCTCCAAATGAACCACCAACAACCATTATTGCAAATACTACAGCTAATACTTTACCTAATCCACTTTTACCAACATCAGCTAAACCTTTTTTAAGGTAATACATTGGCCCTCCATAAATAGTTCCGTCTTCACCTACATCACGGTATTTAACACCTAAAGTACATTCTACAAACTTTGACGACATCCCTAATAAACCAGCTACAATCATCCAAAAAGTAGCTCCTGGACCTCCTAATGATAAAGCTACTGCAACCCCTGCAATATTACCTAAACCAACAGTTCCTGATAAAGCAGCAGTTAACGCTTGAAAATGAGTTACCTCACCTTCATTACCTTCTACTCTAATAGTTTCAATAGCATCTCCGCCTGGAGTTGGGTCTCCTGCCATAACACCAGAAGTAGCGTGATCAACATCATCATATTTCCCTCTTACTATATTAATTGATGTAGGAAATAATCTAATATTTACAAACTTGAATATAATTGTAAAAATTAAACCCGCAGAAAGTAACATAATAATAACCAAAGGCATTTCAACTCCTCCACCTAGTTTTACTGGATAAAAAACGATGCTTCCCCAAGCATCTGCAACAGGTTTAAAACCTTCATTTATCTTTTCTGCTAGTCCTTTTTCTTGTGCAAAAGTTAACATTGGCATTATTAACATTAATAATGCTAGAAGTTTTTTCTTCATAATATAAATTATAAGTTAGTTTTTTTTGAATTAGTGGATTGCAATATCTTAAAAAATTGAAGTTTTGCCAACTTTTATGCGTTAAATGTAGTTTTTAAGTTAATTTTTCTTTAAAGTTTTGTAAATCTTGTTTAAAATTTTCTGGCACAAAGTTTAATTGCTCAATACTCTTACTTAAATCAAAACCTGTTTTAGTTGGTCTTGATGCTTTTTGATTTAAACTTTCGGTTGAAATAGACTTAATCAAATTTTTATTTAAATCAAACACTTCAGCAATCTCCATAGCTATTTCATATATGCTTAATAGTTTTTTGGAAGACACATTAAATACTCCTTTTGCTTTTTTATCAATAGCCAATTTACAAGCATTAGCTAAAGACTCAACATAAGTTGGCATTCTATATTGATCATTAACAATAGTTATCTCTTTACCTTCTTCTAAAGATTTTTTGACCCATAGCACAATATTACTTCTAGACATATCGAACACCTTTCCATACACTAAAATTGTACGCAAAATTGTATAATCAATTGTTGATGAAATTAGCAAATCTTCAGATTTCAACTTTGATTCTCCATAATAACTTAAAGGATTTGGTTCATCAGTTTCTTTATAATATCCTTTTTTACCATCAAAAATAAAATCTGTTGATAAATGAATAAGATGAGCATTCGTTTTTTCAGCATATTCTTTAAGAAACTGAACTACATTTACATTAAGTGCATCGCATTCTTCTTTATTATCCTCGCAGGCATCAACATTAGTCATTGCAGCAGTATTAACAACAACATCAGGAGCATAGATTTTCAATTTTTCTTTCAATAACGTTTCATCAGTTATATCAATCGAAACATATTCAAAATCATCTCTTCCACTTCTATTAACTCCTCTAGAAAAACCTATTACCTTGTATTTATCTTTTTCATTTAATAGTAAACTAACCAAACTTTGACCAAGTAAACCATTACTTCCTGTTATCACAACTCTTTTCATTAAAACAACTCTCTTAATTTTGTTATTTGCTCTGGCCTTCCTAAAACAATTAAGTTAGCACCCGCTTTTAGTGTTACTGAAGCATCAGGGTTAATAATATATTCTTTCTCTGAAGTTCTATACCCTATAACAGTACAACCAGTCTGTTTTCTTAAATCTAAATCTAAAATAGTTCTATCAATATATTCTTGTGGCAAATTATTAATTGCTATCTCTTCCAAATTAGCTGTTGTATCACCTTCAATGGTTAAACGATCTACAAACTCTATCACATCTGGTGTTACTACCAATGAAGCCATATGGGCACCTCCTAACTTATCTGGCATTATAACATTATCAGCACCTGCTATTTTTAATTTACTATACGAAGTTTCTTTAGAAGCTCTACTTATTATTTTACACTTCCTATTTAATTGTTTAGCAGTAAGCACTACAAATAAATTATCAGCATCAGAAGGCAAAGCTGTTATTAAATTACTAGCATTTAAAATTCCGGCTTTTATCAATGTTTCATCAGTTGTAGCATCTCCTTCAATATTTAGTATACCATCGTTGTCTAATCGTTGTATTATTGCTTGATTTTGCTCAACTACTACAAAATCCTTTTTATAACTCTTAAGCTTAGCTATAGCCTGACGTCCATTTCTACCATAACCACAAACAATAGTATGCCCTTTCAACTTCTCTATTTTTTTTTGCACTTTTTTTATTTTTAATTGATGAAAAAATTGACCACTTATTAAATATTCTGAAAATGAAGATACCGCATATCCGAAAATAAACAAACTAGATAAAATGAGTCCAATTGTAAATATTTTTTCTCCTGTTCCAAACGGATGGACTTCTCCAAAACCTATAGTAGTAATGGTAATTATTGTCATATACAAACCATCCACAAAAGAATAGTCAAACAAAAAACAATATCCTCCTACCCCTACTAATAAAATTAATATAGAGAATAAAACAGCTTTATATAAACGTGATTGAAATATCGTATTCATTATAAATCAAAAACCGAAGTTCTTTTAGTGTAAATCATATCTTTTAATCTTAACAAAAACGCTAAAGTTAAATACAAGCCAAAAGAAAGACCGATAGTAACAAAAGAAATATAAATAAAAAACAACCGAACATTTACAGCTCTCATACCTAACCTATCAGCTAAACGCGATGACACATAAAATCCGTTTCTTTCAAAAAAATATCGTGTTGAATGGATTATACTCATTATACCTCCTTTTTTAAAATATAAAAATTTTCATTTAAAATTAAATCCTTCTCTAGCATAACTTTATTTTTAAAATCTTCAGAAAGACTAAAATAATCTTTATGTTCAATTAAATTATAACTTTTAACCTTTAAATAAAACTCATCTGCTATAGTTTGCCAATCTGAAGCTTTAGTTTTCGATACTTTTTTATTAAAAAAATCTAATAACTTTTTAAATCCTTCAGTATTTTTTAAAGTGTCTTGAAAAGAAGCACTTCCAATATAATCTCCTTTAACCTGGAGTTTTGAAAAAAAATCAAAAAGTTTTACAGTATCAGTTCTTGATAAAAAAAACAAGACTCCTTCAATTAATATAAAACAAGACTTTTTTCCTACTATAGATTTAATATGAACGAATAAATCTTCTTTATAGTCACTACTAAAATCAACTCCTGAAAAATAAATTTTTCTTTTTGGTAACTTCTTTAATTCATAAAAATATTGAATCTTTTTTTCTTTGTACTCAATTATTTCAGGTTTATCAATTTCAATATGAATCACCTTTTCATCTAATAAAAAAGGATACATGCTAAATCCACAACCAAAATTAATAAGCACTTCAGGCTGTATTCTTTTTATTTCTTCAAGAAAAAATCTATTTCGCAAACAATGTGCTGACACCTCTTCTGCACAAACTTCTTTCAAATATTCCTGTAACCAAATATCTGTTTTGGGATTATTCCAAAGTTTAGCGTACTTGTCTCCACTTAATTCTTCATTTAAAGACCTAAATGTAGAAGTAACAAATGCCGTTTCGTGAATTGTTATATTTTGATTTTTTAACCCCATAAACAGTATGCAAGATACCAATTTATAGTCATTTGTTTATAACTTGGCTATAAAATAAGTTTGGTTTTGGTAACTTTGCTTTTTTCTGTAAATAACTCACTTTGAAAGAGCAAGAATATATCGAAGTTTATGGAGCAAGAGCCCATAATTTAAAAAACATTGACGTTAAAATTCCTCGAGAAAAACTAGTTGTAATTACTGGTTTAAGCGGAAGTGGAAAATCATCATTAGCTTTTGATACCATATATGCTGAAGGACAACGAAGATATATAGAAACGTTTTCTGCATATGCTCGCCAATTTTTAGGTGGATTAGAACGTCCAGATGTAGATAAAATTGATGGTTTATCTCCTGTTATTTCTATTGAACAGAAAACAACTAATAAAAGTCCTAGGTCAACAGTTGGTACTATTACAGAAATTTATGACTTTTTACGTTTGTTATTTTCACGTGCTGCTGATGCATATTCTTTTAACACAGGAGAAAAAATGGTTAGTTATTCTGACGACCAAATAAAAAACCTAATTTTAAAAGATTTCGATGGAAAACGAGTTGCTGTTCTTGCCCCTTTAATTAAATCTAGAAAAGGTCATTACCGTGAGTTGTTTGAACAAATATCGAAACAAGGTTTTGTTAAAGTTCGAGTTGATGGAGAAATTCGTGAGATTGAAAAAGGGATGAAACTTGATCGCTATAAAACTCACGACATCGAAGTTGTTATTGATAGATTAGCTATTAGTAACGCTGCTGAAAAACGTTTAGAGGAAACCATAACAACAGCCTTATACACTGGCAATAACATATTAATGGTTATTGATATTGACGATGATAAACCTAGATATTTTAGCAGGGAACTAATGTGTCCTACAACTGGTATTGCATATCCAAATCCTGAGCCAAATACATTTTCATTTAACTCTCCAAAAGGTGCATGTAACCATTGTAATGGCTTAGGAATAACTAATGAAGTTAATTTTCAAAAAATAATTCCAGATGATAGTATTTCAATTAAAAATGGAGGTATTATCCCTTTAGGAGAACAAAAAAACAGTTGGATTTTTAAGCAACTTCAAACCATTGCTGAACGTTATAAGTTTAAACTAACTGATCCAATTAACAAAATACCTAAAGAAGCAAAAGACATCATTTTAAATGGTGGTAAAGAATCATTTACCATTAAATCAAAAGCAGCTGGTGTTACACGAAAATATGAAATAGATTTTGAAGGTATCATTGCTTTTATTGAAAATCAATATAAGGATACCGACAGTTCTTCTATTAAAAGATGGGCTAAAGGTTTCATGGATGAAGTTTCTTGTTCCGTTTGTGAAGGAAAACGATTAAAAAAAGAAGCCTTACATTTTAAAATTGTTAATAAAAACATTAGTGATTTAGCTCAAATGGATGTTACTGAACTCGCTAATTGGTTTAAAAACATAGAAAGTGAGTTCAGCGAAAAACAACTAAAAATTGCTTCTGAAATTTTAAAAGAAATCCGAACTCGCATTCAATTTTTGTTAGATGTTGGTTTAGATTACTTAACTTTAGATAGAACCTCAAAATCTTTATCTGGTGGTGAAGCGCAACGTATTCGTTTGGCTACACAAATAGGATCTCAATTGGTTGGTGTTTTATATATTTTAGACGAACCTAGTATTGGTCTTCATCAACGTGATAATGAAAAACTAATTAATTCATTAATTAAACTTCGTGATGTTGGAAATTCTGTTTTAGTAGTTGAACATGATGAAGACATGATTAAACATGCCGATTTTGTATTTGATATTGGTCCTGGAGCCGGAAGACATGGTGGAGAAGTTGTAAGTCAAGGTACTTTTGAGGATTTAAAATCTCACAAAACCCTAACTGCTGATTATTTATCTAAAAGAAAAACAATTGAAGTTCCTACTAAAAGAAGAGAAGGGAATGGAAAAACCATAAAGTTATCGGGAGCATCTGGAAATAACTTAAAAAATGTTTCTGTTGAATTCCCTTTAGGTAAAATGATTTGTGTTACGGGAGTTTCTGGAAGTGGAAAATCTACTTTAATTAATGAAACATTATACCCCATTTTAAATGCGCATATTTATAGAGGTGTAAAAAAACCTATGCCTTATAAAAAAATTGAAGGGTTAGAACATGTAGATAAAGTAATTGATATTGATCAATCCCCTATAGGTAGAACACCACGTTCAAACCCTGCAACTTATACTGGAGTTTTTGGTGAAATTAGAAGTTTATATGCTAAAACACCTGAAGCATCTATCCGTGGATACAAACCTGGACGATTTAGCTTCAATGTAAAAGGAGGTCGTTGTGAAACTTGCCAAGGTGGAGGTGTTCGTGTTATTGAAATGAACTTTTTACCTGATGTACATGTAGAATGTGAAACCTGCCAAGGAAAACGTTTTAATAGAGAAACTTTAGAGATTAGGTATAAAGGAAAATCTATTTCTGACGTGCTAGAAATGACAATTAATGAAGCAGTTGATTTCTTTGAATTAATTCCAAAAATACACCGTAAATTAAAAACTATTCAAGATGTTGGTTTAGGCTACATTACCTTAGGACAAAGATCTACAACTTTATCTGGTGGAGAAGCACAGCGTATAAAACTAGCTTCTGAACTTTCAAAAAGAGATACTGGAAATACTTTTTATATTTTAGATGAGCCCACTACAGGTTTACACTTTGAAGACATTCGTGTTTTAATGGAAGTACTGAACAAACTAACCAACAAAGGGAATACGGTTTTAATTATTGAACACAATTTAGATGTAATAAAACTTGCCGACTATATTATTGATGTTGGTATGGAAGGTGGAAAAGGCGGTGGAAAAATACTAGTATCTGGAACTCCAGAAAAAGTAGCTAAACATAAAACGAGTTATACCGCTAAATTTTTAAAGAAAGAACTAAAAAAATAAAATAAAAAATAGTCATTACCAATGAAATGAAGTAATCTCAAAATAATTACACAGATTACTTCGAAAGTAAACTTTCTCGTAATGACGTAAACAAAAACTAAATAAAAAACTGTCATAACGAATGAAATGAAGTAATCTCGGAATAATTATACTGATCATTTCGAAAGTTAGCTTTCCCGTAATGACACCAACAAAGACTAAATAAAAAACTTTCATTACGAACGAAGTGAAGTAATCTTTCTATAACTATAGATTACTTCGAAAGTTAACTTTCTCGTAATGACACGAACAAAGACTTAATAAAAAACTGTCATTACGAACAAAGTGAAGTAATCTCGCTAAAATTACAAACTACTTAAAAAGTTAGCTTTCTATTACAAACTTTAAACAATTCATATTAATTCAATTGCTCTAACAACTCTTGAGCTTTTTCCTTATTATAATATGCTTTATCAATAATAAGATGCAGTAACTCTTTAGCTTCAGATAACTTGTTCTGCTTTACCAATGAAAGTGATTTAAACCAATATCCTTTTTGAGCATCAATTAAATCGCTATTTATTAAACTGTCAAGTATTTTTTCAGCACTTATATAATCTTTTAACTCTATATATGATATTGCTTTAT
>JBELFC010000099.1:0-12122 GCA_042093175.1 Tenacibaculum sp.
CTAAAAAAATACTTAATTCATATTTAAAGAATCATACTTCAATTCAAGTATTGGAATCACCGAATTACTCATTTGAATAAGTATAATACCTATTATGTAGTTCATTAATGTATGATGTTGCCTCTTTTTCTGATGTAAAACTAGGAGTTTGTTTATTCTCTCCAGTTTCACGATTATGTTTATCTGTTAACGCTGCTGCGTGCATTTGTTGTATTTGAGAGGCGTGATCCTCGATTTTTATTGCTGAGTTTGCTTTAGGAGGAATAATACCTTTCATAGGGTTATCAGTTCTTGGAATTTTTAAGGTAGCTACATCTAAAATATGTGGTGCAAGTTTATCTCGTTCAGTTAATGGAGATAATTCAAACATCTCTTCTAAAGTTGCTAATATTGAGGTATGATCTAATGGAACATCACTTTTAGTTCTATATACAGTTCCTGCTTCAATTTTTGGAGAAATTAAAACAGTAGGTACACGAACACCATAACGATCAAATTCAAATCCAAAAGCCTTAGAAACTGCTGGTGGAGAAATGGCTGTATTTGGAGGAGTTACATGGTCATAACAACCACCGTGCTCATCATAAGTAACAACAAGTAAGGTATCTTCCCAATAAGAAGATGTTTTTAAGGCATTATAAATGTCTAATAAATATTGTTCACCATCGGCAACATTATAGTTAGGATGTTGACTATTTCCTTTATGTCCCCAAATTGGTTCAAGAAATGTATAGTCTGGTAGTTCATTATTGGTTAAAGCATTCTCAAAATCTTCAAAAGCCCCAACCTTACAGCCTTTTGGTAATTGACCAACAACTTTTTTTCCTTCTTTATTTGTTGCACTTGGAATATCTTGGCAAAATGCTACAGTATAAGGTTTACCATTGTTACCAAAAATCCCCCAAGTTTTATCATTATCCATTAAGTGCTTAAAAATACTTTTAGCACTATAAGAATGTATTTCATCATATAAATATCCTTGAGAAGTTCCCATATGGGTAAAAGCTCTATTTGGTAATGTTTCAGTTGGGGCAGAGCAGTACCAATGATCACAAACAGCATAATTTTTAGCTAATCCAGATAAAATAGGTAGTGTTTCAGGAGTGAACATTCCCATAATGTCTTTTCCTACAACACTTTTTAAATCTGGTACATGCTTAGAATGCTCTTTAGGTTTTGGAGTATTATACCATTTTTTATAAACATCACTTTTATAGTCGTATTTGCTTTTTACAGTTTTGTTAGATGTTATTTTATCCGTTTTAGGATTCTCCATTTTTTCTAGAGGAGCGTTATCAATGGGATTCTCAAAATCTAACACAAAACCTTGATTAGGAGCAATACCCTTTGGAAAGGGCTTTTTTTCAGCTCCAAATAATTGATAATTTGTATTAGCAAAACCTTCACCAGGATCTTTTTTAGGCATAAAATAGGCATAAGGATCATTAACATCTATTTTAAAAACCTTTACAGCATCACCATTTCTATCTGGGTTTGTTTCTTTTCCTGTTAAACCTTCAAAAGGTTGTTTTGTTAGTGGTGAAATATTATTTTTATAAAGAAATCCCAACATGCTATCAAATGAACGGTTTTCGAACATCATAACTACTACATGTTTAAAAGGTGATTTTGAAAGTGCCATAAATCATATTTTAAAGAAGTGAAAATATATGAAAAATATAAAATATTGACAACATGTATTTTATAATTAGTAATTAGAGTAGGTAAAAAGTAATTAACTAAAATTTATTCAATAATCTCTCCCTTTTCATTAGCAACAATCTTACCCCAATTTGCTATCGAAGTTAATACTGGAGTTAAACTTTCCCCAAAGGATGTTAGAGCATATTCTACTTTTAAAGGTGGTTTTTTTGTATAAACTTTACGAGATATCAATCCATCCTTTTCTAGCTGTTTTAATTGTAAACTTAAAGTACGTTCAGTTATAGTTGAAATTAATTTATAAAGCTCATTATAACGTTTTTTACCATCAATTAAGTAAATTAAAATTACACTCTTCCATTTACCTCCAATTAACTCCATTGCAATACTTGTAGTACATGAAAATAACTTATCATTATACTTTATAAGACATTTTTTATGTTTAATTTCCATGAATTTTGCTTTTACAACTACAAATATATCAAACTATAGTTAATGTTTTAACTATAAAAAGTATAGTAGATTATTTCTGTTTTAATTAATTGTTAATTATTGTTTTGTGAGTTTTTGTATATACTATCATTTTTGACCGTTATTGTATAGTTAATGAACTATCTATATTTTTGTCACTATACTTTTGATAGTAAGTTAATGATAATAAAATTAAATGATTATGAGTACAATAAAACCTAGTATAGCTAAAGATGATATTTTAAATGCATTTAAATATAGACATGCAACAAAAGAATTTGATAATACAAAAACAGTATCGAAAGAAGATATTGATTTTATTCTTAAAACAGCCAATTTATCACCTAGTTCATTTGGTTTTGAACCTTGGCATTTTGTAGTGGTACAAGATAAAGAGCTACGTGAATTATTGAAACCGGTTGCATGGGGAGCACCATTAAAGTTGGATACAGCCAGTCATTTTATATTAGGATTAAGCATGAAAACCCCTATGGTAAAACATGATGCCGATTATATCATGCACATGATGAAAGATGTTAAACAGCTTCCTGAAGATGTTATTGAAATGTATTCAAAATTTTATAGAGAATTTCAGGAACGAGACTTTAATTTAGATACCGACAAGAAATTATTTGATTGGTCATCAAAGCAAACTTATATTGCCTTAGCTAATATGATGACTTCCGCTGCATTAGTAGGTATAGATAGTTGTCCTATAGAAGGATTTCACCAAGAAGAAGCAGAGCAACTTTTAAAAGAAAAGTTTGAAATAGATACTGATAAATATGGTTTGTCATTTATGGTTGCTTTTGGTTATAGAAAAACTGCTCCAGCACATGATAAGTCTAGAAGAGATCTTAAAGATATTATCACCTGGAAGTAAGAAATTATTATTTAGTGATAAATACGACTAATTAATTTAGAGTTTGAAGCATTATAAAGGTTATTAAATTTATTTTGATAGCCTTTTTAATAGATCATATATACTAAATATTTATTAGTCATTCGTATCTTTTTTTTATTGAAGCATCATAATTAAATCTTAAAATTAGTAAATGTTTACTAATTATTATTTTTATTTAGTAAAATGTAGCTATATTTGAATGTGATTTCAATACTATATTTTTGAAAAATAAAATCAAATTAACTGCTATTGAACTGTTTAATCAACAAGGTATATCAACAGTTTCAATGAAACAAGTAGCTGATTCAATAGGAATCAGTGCGGGGAATCTTAGATATCATTATAAAGATAAAGCGGCTTTACTAGAAGTTATTTATAATGAAATGTACAACGAAACTTTAAACTATATCCTTCCAAAAAATAGTTATATCACTCTTTTTCATTTTGAAGAAATGATGCTGAAATTTGATAATTTACAAGAACGATATCTATTTTTTTTTAGTGATGTAGTACATATATTGAAAACATATACAACTATTTCAAAAGCATATCAAGTTTCAAATTTAGTACGCTTTAAAGAGGGACGTAAATTAATCGATTACTATATTGAATCAGGTAGGTTGAAGCCTGAAAATGATAATATTGATTACGATAAGGTTATTTATTCTATATGGATGATCAGCACCTTTTGGCAATCACAAAAACAAGTAATAGCTTCCAAAAAATATAAAGTAAATAAAGGTCATTCGATGCAAATGTTATGGAATATTCTTATGCCTTACCTTACAGATAAGGGTATGAATGAATATTTAGAATTAAAAAAATTTGTACCTCAAAAAAAAATAATCAGACAAAACCATGAGAAAAATTGAATCATTATTAGAAGAATATGCTGTAAGCCATCAAACTACATTTAATAAGAAAATACATTACGTATGTGTGCCTCTAATTTTTTTTAGCATCATAGGATTACTAGCAAGTATACCAGTTCCTAATAGTATAACCAATTTGTTTCCTGAACAGTTAATATCGTATGTGAATTTTGGAACATTAATAGTTTTATTAGGACTAATGTATTATTTAAGGCTATCATTTATTCTCTTTTTAGGAATGTTATTCTTTTCAATACTTGTTCTTTTAGGGGTTAACTTAATTGTAAAAGCTGATTTATTACCTCTATGGAGTATAATGCTAATTATCTTTGTACTTTCATGGATCGCTCAATTTATTGGGCACAATCACGAAGGCAAAAAACCTTCATTTTTGAAAGATATTCAATTTTTAATGATTGGTCCTGCATGGACTTTGAGCCACCTGTTTGATGCATTTAAAATTAAATTTTAGTGCTAAAATTTTAACCTAACTTTTACTTTTCATCCCAAATACGAATCTTGTTATTTTAAAAGGGTATATAAATGCTCTATAGATAAGTATAGTTAATGGAAAAGATGTAAGAATCAACAACAATATTTTTGACAAAATACTAAAGTCAAGCGCAATAATATAGTATCCTACTATTATAATTATGGTTTGATGTAAAATATAAAAAGGATATATAGCTTCATTACACTTATAAAGAAGGACGCTCTTTTTGTTAAACCAAACTTGTCCATAACCAAGGAGTGTTGTTACAAAAGTCCAACTTACCATAGTACAAACTAAATACCATAAACTCCACCTGTTACTTATTGACAAATAGGGTGATATATATTCACTTGGCAATAAATAATACCCGTAAAATAGTATAAAGCTAATAACAAATGAGGTTAAATTGATTTTTCGATGCGTTACTAAGTAATTCCAACTTTTTTTTGAAGAAGTAAAAATCATTCCTGAAATAAAAAAATAACCATAGTAAAAAGTAGAAGAAAGATTTGTAATATCTTTTGAATCGGATGGATATATTTTTTTTAATACAATTGTAATTATAAGTAAAGGTAATCCAATTACTAAGATTCCATATTTATTAGCTGAAACTTTGTCAAATAAAGAAATTAATTTATCAGATCTAGTTGACTTCAAAAACAAAATTAAAGGAATTAAGGTAATAGATAAAATAAATAAGTTTTCAATAAACCATAAATGATTTGTCTCAAAAACTCCATTTTTATATACTTCAATGTATGAACTGTATTTATTTATATATTGATAATATGTCTGTGGAGGAACAATAAAAAGAGTTCCAAATATAAGAGGAATTATTAAACGTTTACTTCGTTCTTTGATAAATTCTAACCATGTTCTTTTTGAAAAAGCAAACATAGTTCCAGTACCAGAAATCAAAAACAATAGTGGTAATCTAAACTGTTCAAAAAGCACCATAATATCATCCAGTAATTTACTAGATTCAGAATTCATAATATGAAAATCATCTCCATTAAAAGGCATTCCAACATGATGAAAATATACAGCAAGTATTGCTATTACACGTAACCAATCTAAATCATATCGACGTTTTTTATCAATCAAAATAATAAGTTTTTTGTTTATTGGGCAAACATAAAAACAAATTGAAGGTCTTTAATTTAATTGTGATATTTAACAAGCTAAAGTGACGAAATACAAGAGGTATTATCTTAAATATTAGAGTAAGCGGTATTAAATTTAGTAATATTAGAACGAGATACAGGTACTTTTATAGAGCAGTTTTTTAAAACTAATTCATAACCTTGAGCATTTCCTGAAATTGAATTAATTTTATTTAAATTAACCAAATAAGAGCGATGTGTTTTAACGATATTATGAGGTCCTATTTTTAGTTGTTTTTCTAAATCTTTAAGTGTAATACGAATTAAATTTTTATGCACTCGGTTTGCTGAAAAAGTATAAATTTCGGTATAATTACTTTCTACTTTAGCAAAAATAAATTCTTCAGTTTTAAATTTAAAGTGCTCATTTGATGTTTTATTAATTATAGAAATTAAAGTGTTGTTTTGTGTAGAATTAGTATTAGCAATAGGTAATTGTTTTATACTAGCTCTATGTTTATTTATTAAACGTTCTAAATTTAAAGGTAATACGATTATTAATAAAAGAATACCGATTAAAAATGTGTTTCTAATTTCTTCCCAAAAATATTTAAAAGACCAATTATCAGAATTTGTATAAATTAAATCACGTATTAAAAAGCTAGTAATACCAATAATTAAGAGAATCATAGAAAGGTGGAAAATTTCTTTTCCTAGTGTCCATATTTCAGTATCTTTTTTTGAGTTATTTAATAGAACAAAATATAAGTAAGAAATTGGAAAAGGCGTAAATGCATGGATAAGTAATATCCAAAAATAACTTATTTTATGTTCAGTCACATTAACAACAAAAGGTTCAAAGAAATAAGAAAATAGAAAACTTAAAATAGCAATGAATAACAATAATAAAAGTAACCTATCTCTTTTTTCATAATAATAGGGATAAGGTTCTTTGAGGTAATTTTTAATTTGAGCTAACTTCATTTATTGGCTAAATTAATTTTTTAATTGAATTTATTAGCTTCAAAGTCCATTATATTTTATAAACCTTTGATAACAGATAATAGGTGTTTTTAAAATGAAATAAATTTACTACTACATTGTTAAAAAACATTTAATATATAGCATTTAATAATTTCAACTAAAAAGACTTTTGAAGTATTATAATTAGCTTGTTATTAGTATATTTAGTACTTACATTACTTACAAATTAAATATATTATGCAAACTAGAGATTACGATTGCTATGTTTATATAGCATCTACAATGGGCTTTAGGCAGCTAAACGATAATGGAGATACTATATTTATTGATAAAGAGACAGATGGGTATTGTAATATGTATGTTAATAATATAGCTGTAAGCTTTTTACATTCTATGAATAGCAAACAAATAAATGCAATTCACTATTTTGAGAATAATCATTCTGACATTTTTAAGATTTTAATTAATTACTTGTCTAATCAGTTTAAGTCTCCTAAAAACGAATTAGGGTTTAAGCATATTAATATATTGGATGAAAATAGAGAGGGGTATTGTTTAACAGAATATGTTTTTTTAACTACTAATAAAGAAAAAATAAAAGTTAAATTGATTAAAAACATCATTATACAACCATCAAAAAGTTTATTTAAAAATTCAGTTAACAATTTAAAATCTTTTTTTACTTAAAATAGGATAGTAAATATTCTGTATACAGAATATTGTAACGTTAGAATAAGTGCTTATTACGTTTTATAGTTTACGAAGAAAGGAAGTATATTCTTACGATTAATCATATCCTTGTTTTTTACTAAAACTACATTAATTTTTACTGGAAAGGCCATAGTTCATCTAGCTATATTTGTATCTTATATATAAAAACTAAAGACACATACACTTGAAAGTGTTTAATAAGAAATATTATGAATAAAACCATTTTAATTACAGGAAGTACAGACGGAATAGGGAAACTTACAGCTATTCAACTTGCAAAAGATGGTCATACTATATATATTCATGGAAGAAATAAAGAAAAATTGCAACGTGCAATTATAGATATAAAAGAAGTTTCAGAAAATAAAAATATAGGCGGTTTTACTGCGGATTTTTCAGATTTAGATGATGTTAAACAAATGGTAAAGCAAATTAAGAGCGAAATTCCTAAATTAGATATCTTAATTAATAATGCTGGTATTTTTAAAACTTCAGCAACTAGTAATTTCAAAAATTTTGATATTAGATTAGTAGTTAATTACTTTGCACCTTATCTTTTAACCAATGCTATTCTTCCAATTATAAAAAAATCTGAAGCGCCAAGAATTATTAATTTAAGTTCAGCAGCACAATCACATGTTACTGATGAAGCTTTAGAGGGGATGGACATTCCCAATATTAGTGAAGCTTATTCACAAAGTAAATTAGCATTAACAATGTGGAGTTTCTCTTTTGCTAAAGCAAACTCTAAAATAATGACAATCGCTGTTAATCCAGGTTCTTTATTAAATACAAAAATGGCAAATGAAGCCTATGGACAGCATTGGTCTCCAGCAACAAAAGGATCAGATATAATTTATGATTTAGCAGTTTCTGAAGAATACAAAAATAGTACAGGTAAATATTTTGATAATGATAAAGGAAATCCAAAAGGTTTTTTTGCTCCTGCTCATCCAGATGCTTATGAAGAAAATTTAATTTTAGCATTAATAACAAAAACTGAAGATATTATAAATAACTAATTGATTTATGAAAAAAACAGTAATATTATTCATGTTGATATTTACATTAATCATGTGTAATTCAACAGAAAAGAAAGAAGAACCAATAAGCATTATACCTACAAATAAAGTCCTTTTATCATCTGAAATAGAATGGGAATTACTAAATCCGGCAAGAGGAGATCAAAGTCCACAAGCTGGTACCATTTGGGGTGATAGAAAAGGAGAAGTGTCAACTGGTTTTTTAGCGAAATTTGTTGACGGTTTTTCTTCGCCACCTCATATTCATAATGTCACTTATCGAGCAGTGGTTATCAAAGGGTTCATACATAATGATGATAAAAATGCTAAAAATATGTGGATGACACCTGGTAGCTTTTGGACACAACCAGAAGGCGAATCACATATTACTTCAGCCAAAGGAAAAGAAAACATCGCATTAGTAGAAATTGACCATGGTCCATATCTTGTAAAACCAACGAGCGAAGCCTTTGATAATGGCGAAAGACCTATAAATATAGATATTTCTAACTTAGTTTGGCTGAATAGCGATAAAACAAATTGGGTTGCTTCAAATAGTAAAGCAGAAATTAGTTTTCTTTTACAAAATAAAGATAATGACTTGAAGAGTCTTTTTATAAAGCTTCCAAAAAGATATAATGGAACAATAGAAACAAATGGAACGGTTTTACATTCAGTTGTAATTAAAGGCTTGATAAATTATAAGATACCTCAAAGTCAAGAAATAAAAGTTTTGGATGCAGGAAGTTATTTTGGTTCAACAGACAAATCGATACATACGGTTTTGAATAATACAGAAAGAGATATTATTATCTATATACGCACCAATGGGGTTTTAAAAATTAATTAATGTCAAGAACTATATTTGAAAATATCGTAATTCAAAAATTTGAACAGGCAACATCGTTGGCTTTTTGTCAATACACACCTATACGTTTTTTTGAAATTTTACATATAGAAAAGGGGTCAGGAACAATTATAATCAATAATCATAGAGTAAAGTATAACAACAATGAACTATTCATTTTAATTCCTAATGATCAATATAATTTAGAAATTGAAACACCAACTACAGTTTCTGCTATAAAATTTCTAAATAATTTTTTTAGTACTTTTAGTTTAAACGAAAATGAATCACAACGAAAAGATTGGTTCAGAAGAATAGAAACAATCCTACATAATTCTGACAGAACATCACATTTAAATTTACAATTTAAAACAGATAAAAGTAGTTTGAATTTGTTGTTTACTGTGTTGTGTAACGAATACAATGATGAAAAATTGAAGAATGAAGTTATATTAAAATCTACTTTACATACGATTTTACATATTATTTCAAGAAATGTAAATTTTATTTCTTCAAAAAAATCTAATTCTAAAATTCAAGATATTATTAATTACATAAATTATAATATTCACAACCCCGAAAAACTTACTAAAAAGAAATTATCAAATCAATTTCATATTTCAGAAAATTATATTAGTCAATATTTTAAAAGTAAAATGAATGTTGGTCTAAAAAAATACATTCTTAATTACAAATTAAAACTAGCTGAAACACGCTTAAAATATACTGATTTAACAATTACAGAAATTGTGCAAGAATTAGGTTTTACTGATAGTAGCCATCTTGATAAAACATTTATAACTTACAGAGGAATCACTGCTAAAACTTATAAAAATAGCTTGAAAATTATCGATTAATTTTAGGTTCCTCTTTTTTTACTAAATCCTCATTTTTTCTTACTAAACCTTAGCTCTATTCTCAAAGTAAATTTGCATTATAATTTTTAAACAATAGTTATAATGAAAAATTCACAAGAAGTTTTTGAAGCACATATGATAGCTGTAGATACGTTATATCCTTTAAAGGTAATGGAGGATTATTCGCATGATGCAATTTTTATTACACCAGAAAACACCTATAAAGGAAAAGAAGAAATTTTCAGTTTTTATAAAGAATTCTTGCCAAATTTTGAAGGTTTTCATTTTAAGACTATCAAACAAGAAACCAATGATAATGTAGTTTATTTCGTTTGGAGTGGAAAAAACCAACACTTAGATATACAATTAGCAACCGATACCTATATTATTGAAAACGGTAAAATAAAACAACACACATTTGTGGCAATTAATAATTAATTTTTAACTATAAATACAATGGATTACAAAAATTTTCAAACGTTTAAAGCAGAACAAAAAGGAGGTATATTAACTGTAGATATTAATTTTGGGCCTGTAAATGTGCAAGGTCAAGAAATGTTAGCAGACTTAAGCAGTTTATGCCTTCGATTAGAACGAGATAGAAGTGTTAAAGTAGTTGTGTTTCAATCATCAAATCCTGGTTATTGGGTTTGTCATTATGATACCAACTTGTTAAGAGATATGTCAGAAGAAGCTGTACCAAGAAATGAAGTTAAACTACTTGATTTACAATCTGTATTAGAACGATTAAGTAATGTACCACAAGCAACTATAGCAAAAATTGAAGGTTTTGCTCGTGGTGGCGGGCATGAAATGGCTTTAGCTTTAGATATGCGTTTTGCAGCTCGTGGTAAAGCAAAATTCATGCAAATGGAAGTAGGTATGGGTATTTTACCTTGTGGTGGTGGAGCATCGCGTATGGCAAGACAAACTGGTTTAGGAAAAGCTCTCGAAATTATTTTAGGAGCAAAAGATTGGGATGCTGATGAAGCTGAAAAATTTGGTACTATTAACAAAGCTTTAGATGCTAATGAAATAGGTGCATATGTAGATGCATTAGCAGAACGAATCTCTAAATTTCCAGCAGCATCTATCGAAGCTTGTAAACGTGCAGTTTATGCTTCTATCGATTTGCCAATTTCTGAAGCATTAAAAGAAGAGGCGTATCAATTATTTCAAGCGACTAGTAAAACACCTGCAATCAAACGTTTTACAATCGCTGATGAAAATGGAGCACAATTTGACCACAATAATCAGAAAAACTGGGAAAACATGTTAATTGATTTACAAGAGATTCAAAGAGATTAACTTTTAGTAACTAAAATTGACTAATAATAGAAAACGGATGTTTTTCTAGTAAATAAAAGCATTCGTTTTTAATAAAAAAATTTAAATAAATCAAAATGACACATAATAATGCACTCACTGAAGCTCGTGCTCTTATTTTACCTTCACGTGAAGCTTCACTACAACGAAAGTCATCTGTATCTCATTTTTGGAATAGTAACCGGAAATTATTAGAAAATGCATGGGCAGAATGGGAGATTGAAAATAAAGAAAATTTACTAATTCCTGATGAAACACTGCTTGATGCACGCTTAAGAAAAGTTATTAATGATGCATGGAAGAACCCAGAAAAAGAAAATGCTGTAGCTGATTTATGGAAAGAAATTATTCCAGGCGTATATTCTGCACAGTTTTTTGATGTTGAACGCTTAGCAGAATTCCGTAATTATTTAGAAGCTGCAGTATCTTCCAAAATTCCTGTACGACCACCATATGGAATTCAATTAAATCGTTATGGTATTATGCTTGACCCACGCTCGGAAGGATACTTAGCTGCACCTAATTTCCAAGCTTTTTATAATGATATCATGAACCATTATATGCGTCCGATTGCTCGTTTACTACTTGGTACTTACGGTTTTGATAACCAAACATTTGGTTTTTCAATTCAATACAACCCTGAGAAAGATAAAGATTTACATGCACACACTGACGCTTCAGCAGCGACTTTGAATATAAATATTAATTTACCTGATGAAAAATTTACAGGCTCACAAGTTGATTTTTATGATAAGATTTCAAGAAAAACTGTACAAACTGTTTTTGAACCAGGTGAAGCAATAATTCATAGTGGTAACATCGCCCACGCAACACATCCAATCATCAGTGGACAGCGAAGTAACTTGGTCG
>JBELFC010000100.1:0-12041 GCA_042093175.1 Tenacibaculum sp.
GAAGAGCACGAAGATAAAGAAATCACCTCTTTATTAGTAACTTTTAAAAATCCAAGAGCTTTTTTAACTATTCCTAGAAAAATTAATAAGCATACTAATATGCAAGCTGCTTTACCTAAATATGAATTGGGGAAGTTATATAAATACACAAACATTGGACTTCAAACTATTTCTTGGATAGGTTATTTAATTCTTATAATTTCTTGTGTTATTATTTTCATAAGCTCCTATAAAATGATAAAAGAACGAGCTTTTGATTTAGCTATTTTACGAACTTATGGAGCTAATAATTATCAATTAATTAAGATGGTAATTTATGAAGGTGGAATTATAGTATTAATTGGTTTTTTATTAGGTTTTCTATTAATTAAAATAGCATTAGGAACTATCGTTAGTTTAATACAAATAAGTCACCAACAAATTATACTTCAAGAATTAGTTTTAAAAGATTTGTTGCAAATAGCTTCGTTTGTTTTCTTAATAGTTTTTCTTTCCATTTCTTTAGCTATTTATCCAATAATAAACATGAATATATCTACAATTTTAAGCAATGAGAAATAAAGTTCTTTTTATGTTTTTTTTCCTATCTTTTTATTTGATTTTTGGTCAGCAAAAAGTAACTTGGAAAGATTTATCTAAGGTAAAATTTACGAAAAAATATTTTCCTGATTATGATGAAACCTTATTGCATCCAAAATTTTCAGACTCTGTTAAAGCTTTAGATGGAAAACAAATAACTATTACTGGTTATTTTTTAAGTTTAGACCTTAGTGAAAAATACAACATCTTATCAAAAGGTCCAATGTCTGCTTGTTATTTTTGTGGTATTGGTGGTCCAGAAACCACCATAGAACTACAATCTAATTTTAAACTAAAATTTAAAACAGACAATATAGTATCAATAACAGGAACATTAAAACTTAACGACTCAGATGTTGAACATTTTAATTATATACTAACTAACTGTAAAGGAACGTTAGTTAACTAAACTTTTATTTAAATGAAATTATCATATTTATTTTGTTTTTTTTTGGCAATTACTTCCTGTAAAAAAAACAATACACGCCTCACCAAAATAACTGCTAAAACAATAGCAATTGATAGCACAATACAATCTTCAAAAAAAATAGATGACACTATAGCTCCTTACAAAAAAAAGTTAGCAGATAATATGTCTAAAGTACTAAGTTATACGCCTGAAAAATTAACTAGACAAGGTATTAATATGCAAAGTAATTTAGGAAATTTATTAGCTGATTTATGTATTGAAATGGCTACCCCAATTTTTAAAGAAAAAAGCAACACCTCTATTGATTTTTCTATGTTTAATCATGGAGGAATACGAGCAACAATTCCTGCTGGAGAAATAACAAAAGAACACGCCTTTAAATTAATGCCTTTTGAAAATGAGCTCGTAGTAGCAGAAATTACAGGAAACAAAGTAATTAAACTTGTTAACTACTTCATTAAAAACAAAGTAGCTAACCCTCTATCGAAAAACATAGAATTAATAATTAAAGAAAGTAACTACTCTTTAAAAATTAATGGTGAAATATTCGATAAAAATAAAACATACTCTGTATTAACATCTGATTTTTTACAAGGCGGTGGTGACAAAATGATTTTTTTTAGAAACCCCAAAAAGTTAACAAAATTAAACTATAAAGTTAGAGACGCTATTATCGACTACTTTAAAAAAGTGGATACCCTGAAAACCTCAATAGATAACCGCATAATTATTAAATAATGAAAAGACGCAATTTTATTAAACAATTAGGAGGAGCTTCAACATTAGCTATGGTTGGTGGACTAACATTACCGTCATTTATTCCAAAAAAACAAAAACATATCACCATTCTACATACAAATGACACACATAGTCATATTCAGCCTTTTAAAGCAAATCATACTAGATACGCAAATAGAGGCGGGGTTTCTAGACGCGCGTCTTTAATTGAACAAATACGATTAGAAAACAAAAACACTTTGCTTCTAGATGCTGGAGATATTTTTCAAGGAACTCCTTATTTTAATTATTTCGAGGGTGCTCTTGAATTTAAACTAATGAGTATGCTGAAATACGATGTTGCCACTATTGGAAATCACGATTTCGATAATTCTATAAATGGCTTATATAAACAGCTCCCAAATGCTAAATTCGACTTTGTTTCTGCTAATTACGATTTTAAAAACACTGTTTTAGATACTCACGTAAAACCCTACAAAATCATTTTTAAAGATGGTATTAAAATAGGAATATTTGGATTAGGTATTGAATTGGATGGGTTAGTAGACAAAAGAATGTACAAAGAAACGGCTTATCTAAATCCTATTGAAATAACTCAAGACATAACAAACACCCTAAAAAACGAAGAACACTGTGATTTAATTATTTGTTTATCTCATTTAGGATATTATTATAGAAACAATCCTGACACCATTTCTGATTTAAACCTAGCTAAAGCTACTAAAAATATTGACTTAATTATTGGAGGGCACACGCATACATTTTTACCAAAACCAACTATTATAAAAAATATTGACGATAAAAACACTCTTATCAATCAAGTTGGTGCTTACGGGGTTAATCTAGGTAGAATTGATTTTTATTTTGATGAAAACAATAATAAAACATCTAATGGAACTACTATTTTAGTATAAAAAAATTAAATAATTTTAATCGAATTTAAATAAAAAACCAAGACGTAAACTATATCCATTACTTATTACTTTAATAATTATTAGTAAATTAGTTTCCTAAAAAACTAATGTTAACAAAAGTTTCTTTCTACATAACTGCTATAGTTTGTTTAATTACTGCTTTTGTAATTAAACGTGTATACTTTAAAGAAAAAAACAAAAACACTGATACCAATTCAATACAAGGTATTAAGTGGTTTGCTTTAGCTATTTTTTCTTGGGGAGTAGGTGCTTTTATAAATATTATTTTAACTTCTGTTTTCAATATTTCTACTAATCATAAAATTATTATAAGCCTAGGAGTTTTCTTCTCATTAGTTAATTCTTTGTTTATATTAATGTCTATACCTTCAATAGAACATTATGAAAAAAGAAGTATTGTTATTAGAATCATTGAACGATTCACTAATAGAGAAGTTTTTATCATTTTCGGAGGAATTTTAGGTATGATTGCTTCTGTATTTTTAATTTCATTTTATAGTAATAACAATGAAAATGCCAGTAATAATGTAATTTGGTTAATTGATATCCCAATTTCATTAGTTGTTGCATTTTCTTTACTTCAAGAGTTGAATAAAGCATTTAAAAATAGAGGTATGCGATTTATGTACCTCCCAACTTTTGCTTTATTTGTTTTAATAATAATTGCAGTTACCCACAGAATTATTCCAGAAACTCAAATTCAACATTGGATACCTTTAAGTACATGGAACATACTAGGAATTGTTACTGCACTATCTTTTAAATTTTTATTCATCCTATTATTCACAATACTTTTATACAGTTGGAAATTATTAGCCGAAAAAGAAGAACAACAATCTAAATTTATAAAAATAAAAACGATAAAAGAAACATTAGAGAATGACAAAGAAACTCTGTTAATAGCAAATGAAAGTCACTTAGACACGATAAAACACTTAAAATCTGAAATAGAACAACAAAAAAAGAAGTATAAAAAGCTAAAAAAATCTTCAAAAGTTGAACTATCTGATCGTCAAAAAGAAGTATTAGCAAACCTTGGTGTTTGTGGAACAAAAAAATCATATACCGAAATTGCAGAAGCTATGAATATTAGTGTAGATGGATTTCAAGCTCATATTTACCAAATAAAAAAAGCCTTAAATATCTCTGGGTCTGACGGAAAAGAACAATTAATAAGTTATGCTATTGATAAAAGCCTGTTAGGTTTTGCCACTATTTCCTGTAGTTAAATTAAATACTTAATCATATACTTAACCATACAAACTCTTATTTTCATCAATGCGTAACCTTTTATTTTAAACTGATTCTAAGCAATTTAGCAGAAATCAATTTAAAACATCCATGAAACGTTTAATTACTTTTATTACCTTATTCATTTCTCCATTAATTACTGTAGCTCAAAACACAACTCAATCTTTAGATCAAAAAATCAATCAATCTTTTCATAATGCTACTAGTTGGTTTACCGATACCATACTATATCAAATCCCTATTACAGAAAACATAGCTATTCCTTGGGTTTTAATAATTTTAGTTGGTGGAGCATGTTATTTTTCAATTTATTTTAAAGGAATTAATTTTAGTGGTTTTTTTACAGCTATAAATGTAGTAAGAGGGAAATATGACAGCATAGATAAACCTGATAATAAAACAGACATTACTAAAACCATAAAAGTAGAAGGCAATGGAGAGGTTTCTCATTTCCAAGCATTAACTGCTGCTCTATCTGCTACAGTTGGATTAGGAAATATTGCTGGAGTAGCAATTGCTTTATCCATTGGCGGTCCTGGTGCTACATTTTGGATGATTATTGTTGGATTATTAGGAATGGCTTCTAAGTTTGTTGAATGCACTTTGGGAGTAAAATACAGAGAAATAGAAACTGATGGAACTGTATTTGGAGGCCCTATGTATTACCTTAAAAACGGTTTAAAAGAACTTGGCCTTAACAAAATTGGAAAAACACTTTCTATAATTTTTGCTATAATGTGCGTTGGAGGTTCATTTGGTGGTGGAAATATGTTTCAAGTAAATCAAGCTTTTAAATTATTTGAATATGTTACTGGTGGTGAGCAGAGTTTTATTTACGGTAAAGGTTGGTTATTTGGACTGGTTATGGCCATATTTGCTGGTATCGTTATTATAGGTGGTATCAAAAAAATAGCAAAAGTAACAGACAAAGTGGTACCTGTAATGGTATTAGTATATGTGATAGCTGTAATCATAATTTTATCAATAAATTACACACAAATTCCAGTTGCTTTTAACCAAATCATAGAAGGTGCTTTCAATCCTACAGGAATTGCTGGAGGAATGGTTGGTGTACTTATTCAAGGGTTCAGAAGAGGTGCTTTTTCTAATGAAGCTGGTATTGGTTCATCATCAATTGCACATGCAGCTGTAAAAACAAATTATGCAGCTAGTGAAGGTTTAGTTGCCTTGTTAGAACCATTTATTGATACTGTTCTTGTATGTACAATGACAGCTTTAGCTTTAATTATAACTGGACAAATAACACCTGGCAACACCATTTCGTTTGAGCAAGGAGCAATACTTACTTCTAAAGCTTTAGAAAGTGGAATTTCATGGTTTCCATACATACTAACAATAGCGGTAATTTTGTTTGCTTTCTCATCTATGATATCTTGGTCTTATTATGGTTACCAAGCTTGGTCTTATCTTTTTGGAAGAGAAAAAAGAACAGGAAATGTTTATAAAATTATCTTTTGTATTTTCACTATTATTGGTGCGGCTGCTAGTTTAAATGCTGTGATTGATTTTTCAGACGCCATGGTTTTTGCTATGATGGTTCCTAATATGATAGGTTTAATTTTACTAGCTCCTAAAGTTATCAAAGAGCTTAAAAGGTATAAATCTGCCATACAAAACAATTTATCTTAATTCTATTTTGTAGATTTATAGCATATAAAGACTTAGAATTAAATGAAAAAATTAACCTTACTAACTATTGCTTCTGTTATTATATTCTCTTGTAAAACAGAACAAAAAGAAATATCTAAATCCCCTGCTAAATTTTCCGTTGAAGAAAAAAAAGATTCAACCAATATTAAACATCTTTTTAATACAGCTTTAACCCAAGGAAAATCTTATGAATGGCTTCGAGATTTAACATCAAATATTGGAGGTAGATTATCAGGTTCTCCTGAAGCAGCAAAAGCAGTAGTTTGGGGTGAAAAAATAATGAATGAAGTTGGTCTTGACTCAGTTTGGTTACAACCTGTAATGGTTCCTCATTGGGTTCGTGGAGAAAAAGAAGAGGCTAATTATACAATTAACGGTAATAAAATTAATGTTCCTATTTGTGCTTTAGGGTTCTCTATTGCTACTCCATCAAATGGAATAACTGCTGAAGTTATTGAAGTTAAAAGCTTAGAAGAAGCTAAAAAACTAGGAGATAAAGCAAAAGGTAAAATTGTTTTTTTTAACGGTGCTTTTGATAATACTCTTATACACACTTTTAAAGCTTATGGAGGTTGCGTTGGTCAACGTTTTGCTGGTGCTTCTGTTGTGGGACCTTTTGGTGCAAAAGGAATGATTGTTCGTTCAATGACTAACGGTATTAATGATTATCCTCATACAGGGTCTATGGGATATGGAGATATTGCTAAAGAGCATCAAATACCAGCAGCAGCTATTAGTTCTAGAGGTGCTGAAAACTTAAGTAAACACCTAAAAAACAACCCTAATTTAAAATTTTACTTTAAACAAAGTTGTAAAACCTTACCAGACGCTCCTTCTTTTAATGTTGTTGGAGAAATTAAAGGAATTGTAAACCCAGATAAAATAATGGTTGTTGGTGGCCATTTAGATTCTTGGGATCTAGGTGATGGTGCCCATGATGACGGAACAGGAATAGTACAATCATTAGAAGTAGCTTATTTATTTAAAAAAAACAACATAAAACCAAAAAACACAATACGTATCGTATTCTTTATGAATGAAGAAAATGGTATGAAAGGAGCTACAGAATATGCTCGTTTAGCAAAAGAAAATGGTGAATTACATATTGGAGCATTAGAATCTGATGCAGGAGGTCATACGCCTAGAGGTTTTTCAATTGATGCTAACGATAAAAATGTTCATTTACTACAAAGCTGGAAGAAACTATTAGCACCATACGGTTTACATGATATTGATAAAGGAGGAAGTGGAGCTGATATCGGTCCATTAAAAGACGACCATGTTACTTTAGTTGGTTACCGCCCAGATTCTCAACGTTATTTTGATTATCATCATACCGTTACTGATACATTTGATAAAGTAAATAAAAGAGAATTAGAATTGGGAAGCGCATCAATGGCTAGTATAATTTATTTAATGGATAAATATTTATACACTAATGAAACATTGAAACCTTAATTATGAAATATTTAATTTTAATATTAAAAATTCTTTTAGCCATTTTTTTAATCTATGGTGGTTTTAATCATTTCTACAACCCTAATTTTTACAATGGATTCATTCCAGATTTCTTACCTAACTTAGCTATAAACTATATGATAGGAGCTATTGAAATACTTCTAGGAATTGGACTTTTTTCAAAAGGGTATAAAAAGAAATCGGCTTATAGTATATTTTTATTAATGATACTATTTATGCCTATACACATATGGGACTCTTTAAAAGAAGAACCAGCTATTGGATCAAAATCTGCTTCCTATATAAGAATAGGTGTTCAAATTTTATTCATAACCTGGACTTACCTTATATACAAAACTGAAGAACATAAGTCGTAGATCTTAAATAAAACATTTTTAGTTTAGCTATATGAATTTATCATATAGCTTTTTTTATATCAAAAAATCACTAATAAAAGTAAAAAATCGATTCTCTACTCCTCTTTTTTATATTAAAATACAGCAAGTATTTTTAAACTCTCCCTCCTTCTAATTTTCATTCCTAAATGAACAAGATTATCTATTATTCTTAATTTTCTTCAAAAAAAATAAAAAAAAATAAAAAAAAATCACAACTTAAACATCAACACTATCAGACTAAAGATAAACCACTTAATTCATTTACATTTTCATCAATTCAATAATTATAAAGTTTAACCCTACTTTTTAACAAAAAAAAATTAGGGTGTTACAGTCTTTGCTTGTTTAACCTACACGGCTATTAAAAATCTTCATTAAAAACTTCACCCATCACGGACCAGTGCATAGGGTGAATAAACCTATTTTACAATTAAAAACAATCATTTATGAAAAACAATCAAAAACAGCTATTTTTTAAACAAAAAGTATTTTTACTTCTTTTTATTACCTTTTTTACCAATCAAGCTATTTCAGCACAAGAAAAATTTAGAGTAAGTTTATCTGGAGGAGGAAACAGTAACGACATAACCTACAGTGCTAGCAATAGAGTAAACACAGAATATACTGGAAATACTGGTTCTTATTTTAAAGCTGGATTTAATTTCAAAGTTTACAAAAATATAAGCATCCAAACTGGATTAACTTATATTAACAAAAATTACAAATACCAAAGAACAGGTGCTCAAGAAGGAATTGGTACACTTCATAGAGCTAAATATTTTAATATTCCTGTAATGGTAGGAATTCAACCTTTACATAACGCATTAAAAAACACAAAATTCAATTTTGAAGTTTTTGCTGGAACTTATGTAGGTTGGTGGAATTCTTTAGAAAGAGAAAGTACTGTTGAAGTTTTTGGAGGATTAAACTTTAACGGTTTCCCTAGAAAAACAGTAATAGAATCTTATGATTTTGATAAAAATGAAAATCAATTTAACAGAGTAGATTACGGTTTACAAGCTGAAACTAGATTTGGTTACAACGTTTACAAAAACATGAGTGTATTTATTGAGTACTCTTTTATGTATGGGCTATCTGACAACCAAAAGAAACAATTAAGAAAAACGTCTAACTATTATTACACTACCTCTAATTACGGTATTGGAATATCTTACAACTTTTAATATTAATTATTATGAAAAAAATCACATACATTTTACAAATATTTATAGTATTAATATCTTTCTCTACACTTCAATCTTGTAGAGAAGATTCATTAGAAATTGCAGAATTGAATAGAACAGCTGTAAATAGCTATTCTGATCTTTTCAATGCTTTTTGGGATACTATGAACAACGATTATAATTATTTCAACGAACAAGAAGAAAACTGGGATGAAATTTATAGAAAATATAGCCCAAAATTCAAAGCTTTTTCTACTTTTAATAAAGCGAACGTTGATCCTATTTTAGCTGAAAAAGAAGCTAATTTAGCTTTTAAATATTTTGCTGAAATTATCACTAATAAAATATTAGATCAACACTTTGGATTAAGTGTTGTAATTCCTATACCTAGTGTAAAGTCATTAAATCGTCAAACTACTATGACGGAATCATTTGTAAGTAACATGACTTACAAATATACTGAAGAAGATGGTTTTGTAAACTTAGGTAGAACTCAAAGAAACCCAAGAGTAAGTCAACGTGACGTAAGAAGAGTTATGGGACTTCAAAAATTAGATCCTGCATCTATATATGTTGGTGGTCCACTTTTAGCTGGATTCTTAAAAAGTGATCCTGAAACTATGTATATTCAATTATCTCAATTTAATGTTATTAGTCATGCTATTAATGATGGTGCTTTTCCAATCTTAAAAGATATTAACAGTCTTTCAGGAATCAACCAATCATATTTCAAGGCTTTAAAAGACTTAGATAATGCTTCTGGTTCTCAATTTGAAAACATGATGAATGATAATTTAAGTGAACTTAAAAAATTAGTTTCAACAGTTATCGCTTCAAACGAATATAAAAATTACACTACTGCTCTTGATAAATTCAAAAGCACTGAGCTTGTTGACGATCTTGAAGCAAGCTTAACTCCTTTAGCTAATTTTACAACTACTGCTAAAGCTAGTTTTGATACTAAAAACGATGCTGTTTTACCTTTATTAAGAGCATACTATAACAACCCTACTACTACTGCTGCTCAAAGAGCTGCTGTTAATGAATTATATGGTATATATGTAAAACGTATTAAAAGCTACCAAACTATCTCTAGTTTCATCTTTTCTACAACATTATGGGGAATTTTCCCAATAACTAATGATTTTGATGATGTATTAAGTTCTATAGCTAGAAACTATTCTTTTGATCTTTATAAAAAAGTATACAACCCAATTGCTAACGGTAAAGTAAAGAAAGTTGTTTTAGACTTAAGAAGTAATGGTGGTGGAGCTGTAATTGATGCACGTATATTTACAGAAAGATTTGTTACTCAACAAAAAGTTTGGGGATACCAAAGAACAAAAGAAGGTAATGGTAGATTTAACTATAGCCCATGGGTACCAGTTGAAACTAATCCACATAAATTCGGTATTAAGCAGAATGTACCTACAGCTATTTTAATTGATGAATCATCAGTTAGTATGTCTGAAATTAGTACGATGATGATTAAATCTCAAGGAAACCATGTAACAATTGTTGGTGACAACAGTGCTGGTGGAACTGCTGGTTTAGGTGGTCAAGATACTTTTAATGGTGGAAATAGATTAAATAATGGATATTTAAGTTTTTACATGCCTTTAATGGCTTTCCAAGATAGTAACGGAAAGATTGTTGAAGCTGTTGGGGTAACTCCTGATGTAAAAGTAATTCCTACTCAAACACAAGTTGATCAATTAAGTACTACTTTTATTGACCCTGCTTATAATGCAGCATTAGACGCGATTAAGTAAGAAAAAATAATTTTTTATTATATTTTTAAAAAGGAAAACTAATTAGTTTTCCTTTTTTTATTTAAAAAAAACAATAAAATTTAAATACTTTTGAAATACTATCCAATACTTAATCTAATTTTGAATGAAAAAATTAATACTTCCACTACTCTTTATTTCTTTTATAATTTCTTGTAATAAAAAAGAAGAAGCAGATTTAATTATAACAAACTCTAATACTTACACAGTAAACAATAATTTTGATAAAGCTGAAAGTTTTGCAATAAAAGACGGGAAATTTATAGCTGTTGGAACCAATACGGAAATTCAAGAAAAATACACCTCAACCAATACAATAGATGCAAAAAACAAACCTATATACCCAGGATTCATAGATGCGCATTGTCATTTTTATGGATTAGGTTTACAGCAACAAAAAGTAAATTTAGTTGGTACTAAAAGTTATGATGAAGTTTTACAAAAATTGATTGAATTTCAAAAAAAGAAAAACACCTTGTTCATTACTGGTAGAGGCTGGGACCAAAACGATTGGGAAATTAAAGAATTTCCAACAAAAGATAAACTAGACAAGCTATTCCCTTCTATTCCTGTTGCTATTAGACGAATTGATGGACATGCAATGTTAGTAAATCAAGTTGCAATTGATTTGGCAGGAATAACCATCAATTCAAAAATAGATGGAGGAGAATTTATTAAAAAAGATGGTAAACTTACTGGTGTACTTATTGATAATGCTATGAATTTTATCAAAGTCCCACAACCTAACAAAGCTGCTCAAATACAAGCTCTTAAAGATGCTGAAAAAATTTGTTTTGATCTGGGACTAACTACAGTAGATGATGCTGGCTTAGATAAACAAGTAATTGAACTTATAGATAGCTTGCAAAAAAGTGGAGATTTAAAAATGCGTATTTACGCAATGATTTCTAACAATAAAGAGAACTTAGATTACTATCTAAATAAAGGAATTATTAAAACTAACAGACTTAATGTACGCTCCGTAAAAGTATATGCTGATGGAGCATTAGGTTCACGTGGAGCAGCCTTAAAAGACCAATATTCAGATAAAAAAGGTCATTTTGGAGCTTTAGTGAACTCTTATGAGAATTTACAAAAACTAGCTTTAAGAATTGCAAATTCTAAATATCAAATGAACACTCATGCAATTGGTGATTCTGCTAATTATGTTATGCTTAAAACCTATAACAATGTTTTAAAAAACAAAGGAGATAGACGTTGGAGAATTGAACATGCTCAGATAGTAGACTTAAAAGACTTTCATCATTTTAAAAATATTTTACCATCTATCCAACCAACACATGCTACTTCTGACATGTACTGGGCCGAAGATAGAGTTGGTTCTAACAGAATAAAAGGTGCTTATGCATACAATGATTTATTAAAGCAATATGGTAAGGTAGCATTAGGCACTGATTTTCCTATTGAAAACGTAAGTCCATTATACACTTATTATGCTGCTACCATTAGAAAAGACTTAAAAGGGTATCCTGAAAACGGATATCAAATTAACAATGCTTTAACTAGAGAAGATGCTTTAAGAGGAATGACAATATGGAATGCTTATGCGAATTTTGAAGAATCTGAAAAAGGAAGTATTGAAATTG
>JBELFC010000101.1:0-9293 GCA_042093175.1 Tenacibaculum sp.
TCATACACATTAAATAGGAAATTGAAGTTAGTTAATTCATTAAAAACTGATAATACAACAATACTAGATATAGGTGCTGGTACAGGCGACTTTTTAAAAACTTGTAAAGATGGAAACTGGTCTGTATTTGGAATTGAACCTTCAGCAGATGCAAGAAAAATAGCTAAACAAAAAAATATAAATTTGGTAGATAATTTAGAACTAGTATATGATAAAAGATTTGATGTTATAACCCTTTGGCATGTACTTGAACATATTCCAAATTTAAAAGAATATACAAATAATATTAAAAAATTACTAAAGCCTAATGGAGTATTAATAATAGCTGTTCCTAATTATAAAAGTTACGATGCTAAATATTATAAAGAATTTTGGGCTGCATTTGATGTACCAAGACATGTTTGGCATTTTTCAAAAAAATCTATTCAAAAGATATTTAATGAAATAAAAATGGATGTAGTAGAAATACTTCCTATGAAATTTGATTCATATTATGTATCATTATTAAGTGAAAAATATAAAAAAGGAAAAATGAATTATATAAATGCTTTTTATGTTGGTATGAAGTCAAATTTTAAAGCAAAGAGAGATTTAGAGTATTCTTCTTTAATTTATTTAATAAAAAACAACAAATAACTATTTTAAATACATTTATTTGATTTTAAATTAAAAATACATACAAACACCTTACTAAAAATAAAAAACCTCTTAAAACTATGTTTTTAAGAGGTTTTTTAATAATTAAAATATATAATAATATTATATTTAATAAGAATTATTTATTTAATAAAAACATTCCAAAAATTGTAATTAAAAAATAAACAGCTAGTGTCATAGCTCCTGCATAATCTTTTGCAAGCCGTTGACCTATTAATAAAAATATTAATGTTAATGCAGAAAGTTGAACTCCTAATAAAGCTAATTCTTTTGAACCTGTAGTAATAATATTAAAAATACCAACAAACATAAAAGCACCTGCAATAATTTCAATTACTAGAATTATTCCTAATAATAATGGTACCATATTTTTGAATGGTGAATTTTTAAAGTGTTCTTTAATAAAAGATAAATTACCATTCCAATCGGTTACTTTATCAACACCTGATTGTAAAAAAGTGACAATTAAAAAAAGTAATATTAAAATTTCTGTTGCGTTGTTTTGAATAAGTTCCATAAAATTGATTTTAGCAAATATAAGTTATAAATAAAAAAATGTAACAATTAATAAAAATTACGTCATATAGTTGTTAAGTGTTATATTTAGCTTAAAAACTCAATCAACTTAAAACTTTCAAATTATGCCAGTATTTTTATATCCAATTATTTTCTTAGGGATAGTGCTTATATTATCTTCTTTTTTTACAGTTAAACAACAATCTGCAGCTATTATAGAGCGTTTTGGTAAGTTCCATAGTATTCGCCAATCAGGTTTACATTTAAAAATTCCACTTATTGATAGAATAGCTGGGAAATTAAGCTTAAAAATTCAACAATTAGATGTAATTATTGAAACAAAAACTTTAGATGATGTTTTTGTAAAATTAAAAGTATCAGTACAATATAAAGTAATAAAAGATAAAGTATATGATTCATTTTATAAGTTAGACTATCCACATGACCAAATTACATCTTATGTATTTGATGTAGTTCGTGCTGAAGTTCCAAAAATGAAGTTAGATGATGTTTTTGTTAAAAAGGATGATATTGCTATTGCCGTAAAATCAGAATTAAATGAAGCAATGATGACTTATGGATATGATATTATTAAAACATTAGTAACTGATATTGATCCTGATGCTCAGGTAAAAGAAGCAATGAATAGAATTAACGCTTCTGAGCGTGAAAAGGTAGCAGCTCAATATGAAGGTGATGCCCAACGTATTTTAATAGTAGAAAGAGCAAAAGCTGAAGCTGAGAGTAAGCGTTTACAGGGACAAGGTATAGCAGATCAAAGAAGAGAAATTGCACGTGGATTAGAAGAATCAGTAGAAGTTTTAAATAAAGTTGGAATTAACAGTCAAGAAGCATCTGCTTTAATAGTTGTTACACAACATTATGATACACTACAATCTATTGGACAAGAAACTAATAGTAATTTAATATTATTACCAAATTCACCACAAGCTGGAAGTCAAATGCTTAATGATATGGTTGCAAGTTTCACAGCTAGTAATCAAATAGGAGAAGCTATGAAGAATAGTAAAAAAAATAACAATAAAGAATAATAAAAACTAAAAAAAGTTATGATAGTTACTACAACACCAACTATAGAAGGAAAACCTGTTAAAGAATATTTAGGTATTGTTACAGGTGAAACAATTATTGGAGCTAATATTTTTAAAGACTTCTTTGCAGGAATTAGAGATATTGTAGGTGGAAGATCTGGATCTTATGAAAAAGTGCTTAGAGAAGCTAAAAATAGCGCTTTAGAAGAAATGGAAGAGATGGCAAAGCAGTTAGGTGCTACTGCTATTGTTGCTGTGGATTTAGATTACGAAACGGTTGGGCCCAATGGTGGTATGCTAATGGTTACTGCATCAGGAACTGCTGTTGTTATATAATAAATGCAAAAACATTAAAAGAAAAGCCCAATCAATTATGATTGGGCTTTTTTATTATACTTAATTATTTTTTTTCTTCTATTTGTTCTTCTCCATCTTCAGTTTTGGTAGCATCTTTAAATTCTTTAATACCTGTACCTAAACCTCTCATTAATTCAGGAATTTTTCTACCTCCAAAAAGTAATAATACTACAACAACGATTAATGCTATGGACGCTCCTCCAGGAATAGCTAAGAATATATTATTTGATATCATTTTAAACTAATTTATAGTAGCAAAGATACAAAATTAACTTCGGTGTTCAATTACTCCACCTATTACTTTTTTGTCTTTTAAAACCTCTGGGGTTCCTTTATAAAATATAGATCCTCCAAATGATACTTTAGCATCTAAAACTTCACCAGATTGAATCTCCGCTTTTGCCCCAGAACCAGCTCTAATAATATTCATACTAGACACAGTAACATTGAATCCATGATAATTAGCTCCTAAATCAACTTTAACTGTTTGATTTTTAGTTTTACCAGATAACTTAATTACTGAAGCAGAAGTACTTTTTACTTTCAAATGTTTAACATCGATAACCATGTTAATAAATGCTCCTTCTTGAGCCTTCACTTCTACTTTTTGTTGTTTAATACTTTTACTTGTTATAATTGCACCTTCATTTGCGTCAATAACTGCTATATCATTTGCATAATACAAAGTAATTTTTGCCTTACCTTCAGCTGTAGTTTCAGGAAAAGAAAGAACTATTTTTAATGTATCATTAATAGCTTTGAACTTTACTTTATTAGCCTTCTGCCCTGTTACAACTGCATTAAATTTATCAGATTTCACTAATTCTACATCAATACCATTATACACTTTAAGAGTTGTAAAACTTCCTAAATCTTTAGTAATATTGTTTTGAGCAAATGTTATAAAACTCACAAAAAACAGACTTAAAAAAATAAATTTTTTCATTTTTATTATATTTAATTTGCTTGACATATTAACTATTACACAAGCATATTACAGTTATATGACAATAACTATACCATTACTATAAAGACAAATATTGAAATTTATTGTTACACAATAAAGAATTAACTAGTTATTAATTCAAAATCTAAGTGTTTACGCTCTAAATCAGTATGCTTAACTTTAACAACAACTTCATCACCTAATTGAATCATGTTTTTAGTTGATTGGCCAACTACAGCGTATTGTTTTTCATCAAAAATATAGTAATCATCTTTAATATCTCTGATTCGGACCATACCTTCACATTTATTAGATTTTATTTCAACATAAATTCCCCATTCAGTTACTCCAGATACTACTCCTTCAAACTCTTGATTTTTATGGTCTTGCATGTATTTAACTTGCATGTACTTTATAGAATCTCTTTCTGCCTTAGAAGCTAGTTCTTCCATTTTAGAAGAATGTTTACATTTTTCTTCGTAAATATCAGCTTTAGGTGAATTTTCTCCATCTAAATAATGTTGTAATAAACGATGTGTCATTACGTCAGGATAACGTCTTATTGGTGAAGTAAAATGTGAATAATAATCAAATGCAAGTCCATAATGACCAATATTTTGAGTAGTATATTCTGCTTTACTCATAGATCGTATAGCTAAAGTTTCAACCATATTTGCTTCACCCTTACCATGTACGTCACTTAATAATTGGTTTAAACTTTGAGAGGTTTTTTCTTTTGTTTCTGTATTAATTTTATAACCAAATTTACTTATAATGTTTTGTAATGAAGCTAATTTTTCAATATTAGGCTCATCATGAACACGATAAATAAAAGTTTTGTTAGTTGCTTTTCCTTTGGAAAAACCAATAAATTCAGCAACTTTTCTATTAGCTAATAACATAAATTCTTCAATTAATTTATTAGCATCTTTAGATTCTTTAAAAAATACTCCTACAGGGTTAGCATCTTGATCTAAATCGAACTTCACCTCTACCCTATCAAATGAAATTGCGCCTTCTTTCATACGCTTTTTACGTAATTTTTTAGCTAATTCATCTAATATTAAAGTAGCTTCGACTATAGATTCATCAACTTCATAACTTTCACCAGTTAATGAAATTTCTGCAGGAATAGTATTTCCTTTAGTTTCTATAATTACTTGAGCTTCTTCATAAGCAAATCTTTTATCTGAATATGTAACTGTTCTTCCAAACCATTTATTAACAATATGAGCTTTTTCAGTAATTTCAAAAACAGCAGAAAAAGTTAATTTCTCTTCATTTGGACGTAATGAACATACTCCATTAGATAGCATTTCAGGTAGCATAGGTACTACTCTATCAACCAAATATACAGAAGTAGCTCTATCGTAAGCTTCATCATCTAACTTAGTTTTTGGTTGTACATAATGAGAAACATCAGCAATATGAATTCCTATCTCATAATTACCATTTTCTAATTTTGTAAAAGACAATGCATCATCAAAATCTTTAGCATCTTTAGGATCAATAGTAAAAGTAAGATCATTTCTCATGTCTCTTCTTTTAGCTATTTCTTCTTTTGTTATATCAAACGATAATTTACTTGCCTCCTCTTCTATTTCTTTAGGAAAATCATATGGTAATCCATATTCTAACAAAATAGAATGTATTTCAGTATCATGCTCACCAGGTTTACCTAATACTTGAGTAATTTTCCCAAAAGGATTTTTGGAATTATCAGGCCAATCTGTAATTTTAGCTAATACTTTATCACCATGTTCTGCTCCATTAAGTTTGCTTTGAGCAATAAATATATCTGCATACATTTTATTACTGTCAGGTAATACAAAACCAAAATTTTTATTCAATTGTAATACTCCTACAAAATCTTGCTTTACACGTTCAATGATTTCAACTACATCAGCCTCTAACTTATTGCTTTTCCTTTTTTTGTACACATATGCCTTTACAACATCATTCTGTAAACCTTTACCAAGATTTACAGAAGGTACAAAAATGTCATTCTCAAAATCATCAGAAATGAAATATGCGTTACCGTTTGAGGTAACATCTAAAGTACCAATATGATATTTTCTATCTTCATTAATTTTATACTTTCCTCTTTCTACTTCTTTTATTTTTTTTGTTGCTGTTAGTTCAGCTAATTTTTGAAGTATTTGAGTTTTACCATCCGTATCAGAAACTCCTAATGCTGAGGCTATTTGTTTATAGTTATATTGTTTGTTACTATCTTTATTAAGTATTTTGAAAATGTTTCGGGTTAAATCTTTGATTACTCTTCCCTTTTTTTTGTAGATTTTTTTCTTTCTAGTCATTAATCTTGCTTCTTATAAAATTTGTACCAAAGTACAAATAAATTTATACCTCAACTTATTAAATAACTGTTATCAATACATTTTTGTATTTTACAACCATAATAACTTACTTTTTATATGACAAAATCTTGGTTTTTAATTGTAAATCCAACAGCTGGAAATGGTAACTTTAATAAGCTATGGTTGGAAATTAAGCATGAATTAAAAATACAACAACTAGAATATTCATTTGTGTTAACAACACACCATAAACACGAAATTGATTTAGTGCATGAAGCAATAAATAAAGGTTATAAACATATAATTTCTGTTGGTGGAGATGGTACTTTACATCATATAATTAATGGTATCATGACACAAAAAAAAGTAAAAACTAGTAAAATTACAGTTGGAATAATTCCTTTAGGTACTGGTAATGACTGGATTAAAACATATAATATTTCTAAAAAGATTAAAGAAGCTGTTTTATTAATAAAAAAAGAAAATACTATTTACCAAGATATAGGTTTTTTACAACTAAAAAATACATCAGCTTATTTTAATAATGTTGCTGGTATTGGCTATGATGGATATGTTGTTAATAAACTAAATAATTTAAAACGTTTTGGCTCTATTGCATATCTATTAAGTGGAGTTTCAGGGTTAATTTCATATAGAAAATCAACTTTTACAATTGCTATTAACAATCAAACTATAACTACAAAAAGCTTAATGACTTTATTTGGTATTTGTAAATATTCAGGAGGAGGAATGCAATTAACTAATTATAAATCTACTAATGATGGTTTATTAGATGTAAGTATTGTTAAAAATCTAACTTTTTTTAATTTGTTATTTAACTTACCAAAATTATATAATGGTTTAATAACTAAACATAAAAAAGTAGATACTTACTTATCAAAAGAACTGTTAATAACTCCAGAAAATTTAGAAAAACCAATATATATTCAAGCTGATGGTGAATTAATAGGAACAGGTTCAGTTAAAGTAACTCTTTATAAACAAGCCATTCAATTTGTTATCAATAGTTAATTTTAGTTAAAAAAATCTTAATAAAATTGTAACGTTTTTAAAATTTATTCGTCTTTATTATAGAAAGGCTTTAAGAATGAAAAACTTACGAAAAATAATAGCTTTATTTTTATTTATATTTATCACAGGAATTATCGTTGCTGTGGTGAGTATAAACACTTCTTTCAAAAAAAATACTTCAAATCAAAAAATTACTTCAAAGGATAGTATCTATTTATTAAAAAAGAATATTTAGAATACTCTTTTTATACTTTCTTCTTATCTAAAAAGAATTCTTATTTTAAGAACCATATTTTTAAAATTTAAAACCTTTTTACAGTTATTAACATATTATATTATTAATATAAAGAATTTTTAAAATTTAAAAAAAAGAATGATTGTTATTATAGCTTGTGAATATGTAGAGTAAAAAGTTTATTTAAAATTAGGTTTTCTTACTTATTAAATAAGTTAAACAAGTTATCATTCATTTAAGTTCTTTAAAATCAATTACGAAATGTAGTTATTAACAAAAGTTATAAACACTAGTTAACTAACTTTATTGAATTACTTATTTCAATTTCATTGTAAATAAATTGTAAATTTTATGTTGATAAATGTTCGTTAAAAAATCAAAAAAAAAGTTGCATATCTAATATGTATTCTTGTATTGTAAAAAAAATGTAAAAAATCAAATATTCTTTTTAAAATCTACAAATAGTTCTTAACATTTTAGTAATACTATTAAGTACTTAAAAATTAACAGGTTATTAATAACCCTAAAAAAAGCAATGTTAATTACTGTTGATAACCGTTAATAATGGTATTTTTGTCTTTCACAACTAAATTAAAATCAACATATTATGATTATTGCTGTAGGAAACGACCATGCTGGCACTGAATACAAGTTTGAAATAGTAAAACTTTTAGAAGAATTAGGACACAAAGTAATTAATTTTGGTACTAATACAAATGATAGTATGGACTATCCTGATACAATTCATCCAACAGCTGAAGCTGTAGAAACAGGACAAGCTGAAATAGGTATAATTTTATGTGGTAGTGGTAATGGAGCTCAAATGACAGCTAATAAACATCAAGGTGTTAGAGCAGCATTATGTTGGAATAATGAACTAGTAGAGTTAACACGTCAGCATAATAATGCTAATGTATTAACTATTCCTGCCCGTTTTGTGTCTTTACAACAAGCTTTAGGTTTTGTAAAAATATTTTTATCTACTGAATTTGAAGGAGGACGCCATGCTAATAGAGTTAATAAAATAGCATGCGAATGTTAGTTAAATTTGTAGTAAAAACATTTAAAGAATTAACAACTTCAGAACTATATGATATACTGCAATTACGTTCTGAAGTTTTTGTTGTTGAACAAGATTGTGTATATCAAGATATTGATGGAAAGGATGATATTGCATTACATGTTTTAGGTATAAAAAATAATAAGATTATTGCATATACTCGTTTATTTGATGGTAATCAATATTTTGATACCCCTAGTTTTGGAAGGGTTATAGTTGCAAAATCTGAACGTAAATTTGGGTATGGACATGATTTAATAAAAGCTTCAATTGAAGTAGTTTATAGTTACTACAATACTAAAAAAATTACCATTTCTGCACAAACTTATTTACAAAAATTTTATAAATCACATGGGTTTGAACCTATCGGGGAAGAGTATTTAGAAGATGGAATACCACATATAAAAATGATAATGAATTAATATAATTTTTATTTACTTAAAAATTATATTAATTCATTTACTTCTTTAACATCACCAGGTTTTAAGTTTCCAATAAAAATTTCTCCTATTCTAACTCGTATCAAACGAAGAGTAGGAAAACCAACTGCCGCAGTCATTTTTCTAACTTGTCTAAATTTTCCTTCAGTAATAGTTATAGTTACCCAACTTGTAGGTCCATGTCTTTCATCTCGTATTTTTTGAGTTCTTTCAGGAAAATTTGGTTTATTTATTGAAAAAGCTTTACCAGGTTTGGTTATATATTTTTTACCATTAAAACCAATTTCTACTCCTTTTTGAAGTTTATTAATGGCATCTTTGGTAATAATACCATCTACTTGTACATAGTATTCTTTTTCTATTTTATTACTTCTTATTTGTTCACTTACTTTTCCATTAGTTGTTAATAAAAGTAAACCTTCGGAAGGAACATCTAAACGACCAATAGCCATTGTACCTTCAGGGAAGTCATATAATTCTCCTAGCATTTTTTTCTTCCTTTTTGTTTGGTTATTAATAAATTGAGAAAGAAAACCATAAGGTTTATGAATTATAAAGTGACGGTCATTTAACATAAAAACAAAAGTAAAACTATTTTAAATTAAATAAGTTTAGTATTTATAAATAATTAGATCTCTTATTTGAATTTGAATAAACATATATAAAAGTATATATGTTTT
>JBELFC010000101.1:9393-11906 GCA_042093175.1 Tenacibaculum sp.
GTAATAACATTTAATATTGTAATTGTATTTAGTTATAGTAATGGTATCAATACTTTTAATTTCAGAAAAAAGAGAAATTAGTTCATTATTTAATAAACTTCTGTCATCTGTTAAAATCAAGCCTTTTGAATTAGTTTTATAAGAAATATTTTTTGTCCAATAATCAAATTGATCAAATCTTGACGAGTATGAATAAATTTTAGAATTATTCATAGAAAAAGCTAATAAAGAAGCATTTCTATAAGAAGAAGTTAGTATAGGAATTTTATTATTTTCTTGATGTTTTAATACTTTACTTTTTATTTTATGCCAACCATAATGATAGGTACTATCTTCATCTTTACCACCAAAAATTAAAGTTAATGGAACACCACCGAAATGAAAAGTAATAGCAATAATTAGAATAGAAGAAAATATTAAAGAAGATATTTCTTTTTTTCTTTTTATTAGAAAATTAATAGCTAATGGTGTTATAAAAAGTAAGCCAACAATATTCCAATAGTATAAAACATTTGAAAAAATAGATAAGAATAAAAAAGTTATAGTAGATACTAAAAAAACATGCTTAGAAAATTTTGTATAAATTACTGCATAAGAATTAATATCATTGAATTCTTTCTTTCTAAATACTTGAATAATTCCCCACCAAATAAAAGGAGAAACCATTACTAAACTACCTAAAATGAAACCAATATAGTTACCTTTAAAGAATTCATAATTTAAAAAAGGATCTATAGTTCTTTGTTGTATATTAAATTCAAAAGAACCAAATTTATTTTTAGTATTCCAAATAATAATAGGCGAACTAACTATTAGTATAATTAATAAACTTAAATAAAGTCTATAATCTTTAAAAACACAATGGAGTTTTTTAGTGAAAATTAATAAAGAAATAATTGCTAATCCTAAAAATATAGCATTGTATTTTGATATAATTGCTAATCCTAAAAATAAACTTCCTAAAAAAATATTTTTAGTAGTGCCTTTTTCATTTACCCATATTTCATGTAAAAAATTCATATAAAAATAACCAGATATAAAGCAATTAGTTATTAGTATATAATCATTCCAAGCAAAAGAAGTAAATAAATAAAATAAAGGACTTGAAAAAAATAGAATGAGATACAAATAAGGAGTATTATAATTTAATTTTTTTATTATAAGAATTAATATATGAGAAATACAAAAGCAACATATAATTACAGGAAGTCTTAAAATAAATAAAGAGGTTCCAAATAATGAAGTAAATGTATTTTGAATTAAGGCTTGTAATGCTGGATGATCATGGTAAGATAAATCAGGATGTTGACCCCAAAGCCAGTAATATGCTTCATCTGGATTAGGAAAAATAAAAAACCAGTAGTAAATTTTAGTAGCAATTGTAATAAATGCTAAAAAGAATATAAATGTTCTTTTTGAAAAAGTATTCAACACTATATTTTTTGTTTTCAAAAGTAAATTAAGTAAGTATATTGTATGTTATTATATTGTGATTTTACTGATAAAAAAAAAATATAAAAATGAAAAGTATTGCTACTTTTTTATAACTTAGCAACTCTTATTTTTACACTAATTTTAGCAGATTTTATGGCAGCAGATAAAGAAAAAGAAGCAAAGTTAAAAGCGCTTCAACTTACACTAGATAAGTTAGATAAAACTTATGGAAAAGGAGCAGTAATGAAATTAGGTGATAGTCAAGTAGAAGATATTGACGCTATTTCATCAGGATCATTAGGTTTAGATTTAGCTTTAGGCGTAGGAGGATATCCAAGAGGAAGAATTATTGAAATTTATGGACCAGAATCATCAGGTAAAACTACTTTGAGTATACATGCAATTGCTGAAGCTCAAAAGGCTGGAGGAATTGCTGCTTTTATTGATGCTGAACACGCTTTTGATCGTTTTTATGCAGAGAGTTTAGGAGTAGATGTTGATAATTTAATTATATCTCAGCCAGATCATGGTGAACAAGCATTAGAAATTGCTGATAATTTAATTCGTTCAGGTGCAATTGATATTGTGGTTATTGATTCAGTTGCCGCATTAACACCTAAATCAGAGATTGAAGGTGAAATGGGAGACTCTAAAATGGGACTTCATGCACGTTTAATGTCACAAGCATTACGTAAATTAACGGGTACTATTAGCAAAACTAACTGTACAGTTATATTTATTAACCAATTACGTGAAAAAATTGGTGTTATGTTTGGAAATCCTGAAACAACAACAGGTGGTAATGCCTTAAAATTTTATGCTTCTGTTCGTTTAGATATTCGTAGAAGGACTCAAATTAAAGATGGAGATAAAGTTATAGGAAACAGTACTAAAGTAAAAGTTGTTAAAAATAAAGTAGCACCACCATTTCAAATGACTGAGTTTGATATTATGTATGGACAAGGTATTTCTAAAGTAGGAGAAGTACTAGATATTGGTGTTGAATATGGAATTATAAAGAAAAGTGGTTCATGGTTTAGCTATGGAGACACAAAATTAGGTCAGGGTAGAGATGCTGT
>JBELFC010000102.1:0-11825 GCA_042093175.1 Tenacibaculum sp.
CCAATTACATTAAAGCTTCAAAAACAGCTATTAAAATTATAAAATACTGCTTTTTGTTATCTTTATCTTATAACGTAATAGGCCTTTATTTTGCTGTAACTGGGCAACTAAAACCAGTAATTGCTGCTATATTAATGCCTTTAAGTTCAATAAGTATTGTATTATTTACAACTATTGCAACAAATATATTAGGACGAAAAATAAAATAAAAATCATGGAAGTAGCCTCTTTTTTAAAAAATATAAAGTTTAATAAGATGAAACCAGCTGTTTCATTACTGTTAGATACTGACTTTTCAAAAGAAATACGAGTTGTGTTTGAAAAAGGTCAAACCATGGAAGATCATCAAGCTCCCTTTTCTATTATTGTTCAAGTAATAAAAGGATGTATTTATTTTGGTGTAAATAAAGAAACGAAACAACTTAATACTGGAGATATAATTTCCTTAAAACCACATGTAGTTCATAATCTTATTGCTGTAGAAGAAAGTGTAGTACGATTATCTTTATCAAAACTAGATACCTTAAACAGAGTAAAAAACATATAAAAATATGCTAATAAACAAATATATAGATCACACGCTACTAAAAGCAATAGCAACAAAACAAGAAATCATAAAATTGTGTAATGAAGCTAAAGAACATAATTTTTGTGCAGTTTGCGTTAATGGATCTTATGTACAAATAGCGAAACAAGAGTTAGAAAATTCAACTATAAAAATTGCTGCAGTAGTTGGTTTTCCTCTAGGTGCTATGAGTACAGAAACAAAAGTGTTTGAAGCAAAAAATGCTATTACAAATGGCGCTTCAGAAATTGACATGGTTATTAATATTGGTAAATTAATAGACGGAGAATATAAATATGTAGAAAATGAAATAAGTCAAATAAAACAAATCATTGGAAAACATACCTTAAAAGTAATTTTTGAAAATTGTTATTTAACTACTGAACAAATAAAAACTGTTACCCAATTAGCTATTAACGCTAAGGCAGACTTTATTAAAACCTCAACAGGTTTTGGTACTGGTGGTGCAAATTTTGAAGATGTTTCTTTAATGAAAGATGTTGCTAAAGGTGAAGTAGAAATTAAAGCAGCTGGTGGTATTAGGAATATAGAAATCGCTAAAAAATATATTAATCTTGGGGTTACTCGCTTAGGTACTTCATCTGGAGTTTCTTTAGTTACCGATGGTATAACAAATAAAAATCAGTACTAAAAACCATACTTATGAGCATACATATAGAAGCTAAAAAAGGAGAAATAGCAGAAACTGTTTTGCTACCTGGCGACCCTATGAGAGCCAAATGGATTGCTGAAACATTTTTTGATAATTCTATTTGTTATAACACCGTACGCGGCATGTTAGGTTTTACAGGATATTATAAAGGTAAAAAAATATCTGTACAAGGAACAGGTATGGGAATTCCTTCTACTTTAATTTATTGTTCAGAATTAATTACTAAATATGATGTTAAAAATCTTATACGAGTTGGTTCAGCTGGATCTTATCAAAAAGATGTGAAAATTAGAGATATCATAATTGCAATGGCTGCTTCTACAAATTCTGGATTAAATAAAATGCGTTTTAATGGTGCTGATTATGCGCCTACTGCAAATTTTGAATTGTTTCAAAAAGCAGTGCATGAGGCAACAAAAAGAAACATTTTATTAAAAGCAGGAAATGTATTAAGCTCTGATGAGTTTTACGCAGATAAGTTTGAGAGTTATAAAAAATGGGCGGATTATGGTGTGCTTTGCGTTGAAATGGAAACTGCTGGTTTATACACAGTAGCTGCAAAATATAATGTTAAAGCATTATCCATTTTAACAATTTCTGATAGTTTGGTTACTAAAGAAAAAACTACAGCTGATGAACGAGAACAAACATTTAAAGAAATGATAGAGATAGCCTTAAATGTGGCATAAACTATACTAAGCTATTTCCTTTATTAATAAACAATACTAAACATGAGCTCATTAATACAAAAATATAACATTCCAGGACCTAGATATACTAGTTACCCTACTGTACCTTATTGGGATAATGAAACATTTTCAAAAAAGAAATGGATCGCTACATTTAAACAATCATTTATTGAAAGTAATACTTCAGAAGGTATCAGTTTATATATACACCTTCCTTATTGTGAAAGTCTATGTACCTTTTGTGCATGTCATAAGCACATAACCAAACGTCATGAGGTAGAGCAACCATATATTGACACCGTATTAAAAGAATGGCAACTCTATATTAATTTAATAAATGAAACCCCTATTATAAAAGAAATCCATTTGGGTGGAGGAACTCCAACTTTTTTTTCCAAAGAAGAATTAAAACGTTTAATTAATGGTCTCTTTAAAAATGCAAAAAAACACCCAAATCATGAATTTAGTTTTGAAGGGCATCCAAATAATACTACTAAAGAACACTTACAAACTCTTTTCAATTTAGGGTTTACTAGAGTAAGTTACGGTGTACAAGATTATAATTTAAAAGTACAAGAAGCCATTCATAGGGTTCAGCCTTTTGAAAATGTAGAAAAAGCTACTCGATTAGCTCGTGAAATTGGTTATACATCTATTAGTCATGATTTAGTGTTTGGTTTACCTTTCCAAACTAAAGAAAATGTAATTCATACAATTAACAAAACCAAAGAATTAGAACCTGATCGAATTTCTTTTTACAGTTATGCTCATGTTCCTTGGGTAAAAGGTGTTGGTCAACGTGGTTTTAATGAACAAGACCTTCCTAAAAACGAAGAAAAACGAAAACTTTATGAGCTAGGGAAGCAGTTATTTGCAAATATGGGTTATGCAGAGATTGGTATGGATCACTTTGCTTTACCTAGTGATAGTTTATATAAAGCTACAGAAGAAAAAACTTTACATCGTAATTTTATGGGGTACACCGCTAACAAAACTCAATTAATGATTGGTTTAGGCATGTCTTCAATTTCAGATTCTTGGTATGGATTTTCTCAAAATGTTAAAACTGTAAAAGAATATCAACAATTGGTAAATAATGGTGAAATTCCTGTTTTTAGAGGCCATCTTTTATCAAAAGAAGATTTAATTATTCGCCAACATATATTAAACATCATGTGTAATTTTGAAACTTCTTGGAAAGAAGAATCTCTACACATAAAAGATGTTTCAAAACATCTAGAAAAACTTGAAGAAATGATAACTGATGGTTTAGTAAATATTAAAAATAACACATTATCTGTTCCTGAAAAAGCACGTCCTTTTGTTCGCAATATCTGTATGGCTTTTGATAAAAAGCTACATAAAAAACAGCCCGACACTAAACTATTTTCAATGACTATCTAAATAAAAAAACTCATTAGATGTCTAATGAGTTTTAGTGTAATATAAAAGGGGAATCAATTTATTTAAAAGGGGAAAATAATTTTGATACTGTAAAGATAGCCTCATATTTAAAAACATGTAACTATTATTAGTTGTTTCAGCCTTAACAACTGTTCAATAAACTAAAAGTATCGACGAATGGAAAAATTGATATCTCTTCTTTAATTAAAGAAAAAAGGAATATTAAAAACATTCATTATAATTACTTAAAATAAAAGCTCATTAGATGTCTAATGAGCTTTCTTACTATATTCAAGGGAATCAATTTATTTAAAGGGGAAAAATAACTTTGATACTATAAATATATCTTATTATATAAAAAAACATAACACTTTTTAGTTGTTTCTACTGCAACAACAGGTTAATAAACTAAAGGTTTCGATGAATGGAAAAATAAATAGTGTAGTTATACAAAACTTCCTTTTTAAAAATAAAAAACTCATTAGACATCTAATGAGTTTTAGTGTGATATTCAAGGGGAATCAATTTATCTAAAAGGGGAAAATAATTTTGATACTGTAAAGATACATCCTTGTTTAAAGCATTTAACTTTTGTTCGTTGTTTATACTGAAACAACTGGTTAATAAACTAAAAGTATCGACGGCTGGTAAAATAGATACTCCTCTTTTAACTCTCTAAAAAAATGAACACTTAACTTTTAAAAAACCTATGAGAAGAGTTGATAGAAACAAAGTGAAAAAAAATAAAAAAACAGAAATAACAGATAAGGTAGCAATCTCAACTTTATTATTTTTTCCTACAAAAACCCTATATAATAAAATTATTATAAAAAAATACACTATTGGGTCAAGTAATAAAGGGTTTTTAAAAACCATATAACTTAACAATCCAAATAAAGTGGCTTGTCCAACAACAAATGAACTAATTGCCAAATGTTCCGAATAATTATACCTTCTAAAAACCAATTTTGTAAAGAAACTTAAAGGAATTATTGAAAATATCCAGAAAAACTTAAGATACTCTCTTATAAACTTTCCTCCTGCATTACCTATTTTTCGAAATACTAGATCATTTACACCAACTTCATTAATTGATTTCGGTACTCTAAATATACCCTCAACAATTAAATAAATTGAAATTGTAATAATTAAAAATGATATTGGATTTAAAACTCCTTTCCTCTTTCCATCTATATATTCTAAAACAACTTTTTTAGGATTTATAATTAATGTTTTTACATTAAACAAAAATCCTTTGTCCATATTAGCTACTGATAAGAATGCATAGTTAAACATTGACGTAAATGTTATTTTCTCTACATTCTTTTTCTCACCACAATTAGGACAAAATTTCTCATCATGTTCATGATTACATGAAATACAATTCATTTAAAATTTACTTAAAATGCTAATGTTAGTTTGTAAAAGTATATAAAAAATGTTTAAAACTTAAAAAAGCTCATTGTTTTACTAATGAGCTTTTTAATAATAAACTTAAGGGAATCAATTTATCTTTAGGGGAAAATAATTTTGATACTGTAAAAGTAAATACTTAACTAAAATTAAAACTGCTTATTAGTTGTTTCGTTTATCTCAGCCGTTTAATCGACAAAAAGTATCGACGAATGGTAAAAATGTGTAGATTAAATAATCAAAACTCAAAAATTCTTTCCTTTTTCTGTATTTAAAAAGCAACTAAATTAGTAAACATGACAAATATCATATTTTAAGAAAGCCTTCAAAACTACCTTTGATGTATTATTATCAGGCAAGATATGAGCGTTATTTACTTACTACTTTCACTAAGTATTTTAGTGGCTATTGTTTTCTTTATAGCATTTATTGTTTCCGTAAAAAAAGGACAATACGATGATTCGTACACTCCTTCTGTTCGTATGTTATTTGATGATGAATTAGTTAACGAAGAAAAAATTAACAACTAACAATAGATATTAAATTCAAATAGATTATGGAAATGCAACAATTTTATTACGATAATAAAATCGTAAAAAAATTCATCTATGCAACGTTACTCTGGGGGATTGTAGGGTTCTCAGTAGGTTTGCTTTTGGCTTTTATGTTTTTATTCCCAAATATTACTGACGGAATCTCATGGTTAAGTTTTGGCCGTTTACGCCCATTACATACCAACGCAGTAATTTTTGCCTTTGTAGGAAATGCAATTTTTGCAGGTATTTATTATTCACTACAAAGATTATTAAAAGCAAGAATGGCTAGTGATTTTTTAAGTAATTTTAATTTTTGGGGGTGGCAACTAATTATAGTTGCAGCGGCAATTACCTTACCTTTAGGGTATACATCATCAAAAGAATATGCTGAATTAGAATGGCCTATTGACATTGCTATTGCATTAGTTTGGGTAGCTTTCGGTGTAAACATGATATGGACCATTATGAAAAGAAGACAGCGTCATCTTTATGTAGCTGTATGGTTTTATCTAGGTACTTTTGTTACTGTAGCAGTTCTTCATATTTTTAACAGTTTAGCATTACCTGTAGGCTTTTTAAAAAGTTACTCAGTATACGCTGGAGTTCAAGATGCTTTAGTTCAATGGTGGTATGGACATAATGCAGTAGCATTTTTCTTAACAACTCCATTTTTAGGATTAATGTATTACTTTGTTCCTAAGGCAGCTAACAGACCTGTATATTCTTATCGATTATCAATTGTTCACTTTTGGTCGTTGATATTTATTTATATCTGGGCAGGTCCTCACCATTTATTATATACTTCATTACCTGAATGGGCTCAAAATTTAGGAGTTGCTTTTTCAGTAATGCTAATAGCTCCTTCTTGGGGAGGTATGATTAATGGTTTATTAACTCTTCGTGGAGCATGGGATAAAGTACGTACAGATCCTGTTTTAAAATTCATGGTAGTAGCCATTACTGGGTATGGTATGGCAACCTTTGAAGGGCCAATGTTATCGTTAAAAAACGTAAATGCAATTGCCCACTTTAGTGATTGGATTATAGCACACGTTCACGTTGGAGCTTTAGCATGGAACGGCTTTTTAACCTTTGGTATGCTATATTGGTTAATACCTCGCATGTTTAAAACAAAATTATATTCTACAGCTTTAGCTAATTTCCATTTTTGGATTGGTACACTAGGTATTATTATGTATGCTTTACCAATGTATGTTGCTGGTTTTGTTCAAGCTTCTATGTGGAAACAATTTAACCCTGACGGAACATTAACTTATGGTAATTTTTTAGAAACTGTCAACGAAATTATACCAATGTATTGGATGCGTGCTATTGGAGGTAGTATGTTTATTGTTGGGGCATTTGTAATGCTATACAACGTTATAAAAACAGTTAAATCTGGTAGTGATGTGACAGATGATTTAGCAGAGGCACCAGCCTTAACAAAAGTATCTAAACATAGAACTGGTAGTGAAACATGGCACACTTGGTTAGAAAGAAGACCGATTAAGTTAACTATTTATGCAACTGTAGCAATTTTAATTGGTGGTGTTATTCAAATTATACCAACACTTTTAGTAAAATCAAACATTCCTACTATAACGAGTGTAAAACCTTATAGTCCATTAGAATTAGAAGGTAGAGACTTATATATACGTGAAGGTTGCGTTGGATGTCACTCACAAATGATTCGTCCTTTTAGAAGTGAAGTAGAACGTTATGGTGAATATGCTAAAGCAGGAGAGTTTGTATATGATCATCCATTCTTGTGGGGTAGTAAACGTACTGGTCCAGATTTATTACGAATTGGAGGAAAATATTCTGATAGCTGGCACTTAAATCACATGTATGATCCTCAAAGTACATCACCTGGTTCTATTATGCCTAGTTACAAATGGTTAATGAGAAGCAAATTAGATAAATCTAGTACTGAAGGAAAAATGAAAGCAATGGTAAGTCTTGGTGTTCCTTATACTGATGAAGAAATTGCTAATGCACAAGCTAATATGAATGCTCAAGGAATGAAGATTCAAGAAAATTTACATGCTGACCCAGATTTTGCAAAAAATTACGCATCTGACAAACAGTATGCTCAAGAAAATGGTATGGAATTTATTGAAATGAAAGATAGAGAAATTGTTGCTTTGATCGCTTATCTACAACGATTAGGTACAGATATTAAAGTAAAAGATGTTCAAGATCAATTAAGTTCTAAAAAATAGAAATCATGTTAAAATTTGTAAAAAATCACCTAGAGAGTATTACCGGAATTGAAATTTACCCAATGATTTCATTAACCATTTTCTTTACCTTTTTTGTAGTACTATTTTGGTGGGTATATACTGCGAAGAAAGAATATATAAGTAAAGTAAGTCAATTACCATTAGATAATTAGTAAAATAAAAGAAGATGAAAAAATATTTTCAATCATTAGCATATATCTCTTTTATAGCTATTACATTTTTTGCTATAGTTAAAGCTATAATGTCATACGAAAATCCTTTTAGCTTGTATGAAAACCCTTTAGTTTGGATAGCTTTAGTAGCATTAATTTTAGTAGTTCTTTTAAAAGAATTAGTAAATATTGTAGCTCAGCAAAAAGCTGAAGAACTTCAATTAGAGAAAGACGGAATTAAGCCTGAAGAAATTGATCATTGGGCTTGGGCTAAAAACCTTATCAATAAATGGACGCAAGCTAAAGCTATTGAAGAAGAAGGTGAAATTGAATTAGATCATAACTATGATGGAATTAAAGAACTAGATAACAACTTACCGCCATGGTGGCTATATATGTTTTATGCTACTATGATTTTTGGAGTTATCTATTTAGTAAAATACCACGTTTTTAATGGTGATAATCAAATTGTAGAGTACGAAAAATCTGTTGCTATAGCAAAACGTGAATTAGCTGCCTTTAAATCTACCTCTAAAGAAGCTATTATTGATATGGAAACGGTTACTGTTTTAACTGATGAAAGTGATTTAAATAGAGGTAAAGCCGTATTCAATTTAAACTGTGCTGCTTGTCATTTAAAAGATGGTGGTGGAGGTATTGGTCCTAACTTAACCGATAAATATTGGATTTTAGGTGGGGGTATAAAAAATGTTTTCAAAACTATTTCAAAAGGTGGTAGAGATGGTAAAGGTATGGTAGCCTGGGGAAAAACATTAAAACCTAAAGATATTCAAAAAGTTTCTAGTTATGTTTTATCATTACAAGGAACAACTCCTGCCAAAGCTAAAGCACCTCAAGGAGATTTATACGAAGAAGAATAAATAAGAAATTAAAATTTTGGTTTTTTAATAGTTAGTTATTATGGAAACACCCAAGGATGAAGTTTTTAGAGATAGTATTAGCACTATAAATAGTGATGGTAAACGTTCTTGGGTTTTCCCTAAAAAACCTAGTGGTATTTTTTACAAATACCGTACATATATAAGCTACTTTCTATTATTCATTTTATTATCAGCCCCATTCATTAAAATAAACGGGAATCAATTTTTACTATTTAATGTTTTAGATAGGCAATTTAATATTTTTGGTTTTCCTTTTTGGCCACAAGATTTCCATCTACTCGTGGTGTCAATGATAATTGGTGTTGTTTTTATTATCCTATTCACTGTTGTTTTTGGTCGAATATTTTGTGGATGGATATGCCCACAAACGATTTTTTTAGAAATGGTTTTCAGAAAAATTGAATACTTCATAGAAGGTGATAGAGGGAAACAAATTCGATTAGATAAACAGCAATGGAATGCTGAAAAAATAAAGAAGAGAGTTTTAAAATGGATTATCTTTTTTATTATTTCATTTATAATTGCTAATGTATTTTTGGCGTATCTTATTGGTGGAGATAGATTAATTACCTACATAACTGGTAACCCTTTTAAGAATATAAGCACACTAATTTCTTTATTAATATTTACAAGTGTTTTCTATTTTATATTCGCTTGGTTTAGAGAACAAGTGTGCATTATAGCTTGTCCTTACGGAAGATTACAAGGTGTATTATTAGACAACAAAACTATTAATGTTGCTTATGATCATGTTCGAGGAGAAAAAGAAAAAGGTAGAGCAAAATTCAAAAAGAATGAAGATAGAGATGCTTCTGGAAAAGGAGATTGTATAGATTGTTTTCAATGTGTTAATGTTTGTCCAACTGGTATAGATATTAGAAACGGAACACAACTTGAATGTGTTAATTGTACTGCCTGTATTGATGAATGTGATCATATGATGGAAAAAGTTGGTCTTCCCAAAGGTTTAATCAGGTATGCTAGTGAAGAAAACATTAGTAAAAAGGCTCCTTTTAAGTTTAATACCAGAATGAAAGGTTATACAGCAGTCTTATTTATATTAATTGGGGTTTTAGTAGGAATGTTATTTTTACGAAATGATGTTGAAGCAACCATATTAAGACTACCAGGGCAGTTATATGAACATAAAGAAAATGGTATTATTAGTAATATTTATACGTTTAAAGTTATTAATAAAACTACACAACAAATAAATAATGTTAGTTATAAACTAATATCGCATAAAGGTAAAATTGAAATTGTAACACATCAAAATTTTGAAATTCCAAAGCAAGGTTTAGCTGAGGGTACTTTATTTATAGAATTACATCAATCTATAATGAAAGGTGATAAAGAAAAATTAAAAATTGGAGTTTATAGTGGTACTAAACTCATTGAAACAACAACAACTAACTTCTTAGGTCCAAGAAGCTATAGATAAGTAGTTTTCACATAAATAATTTTAAATATAATAACATAAAAAATAATAAAATGAAACTAAACTGGGGCACGGGTATAGTAATATCAATTATCGCTTTTATGAGCTTTATAATGTATTTTGTAATTACAATGAGTACAAAGCAAGGATATAATCATGATTTAGTAACTGAAAAATATTATCAAAAAGAATTAGATTTTCAACAAAATATTGAGGCTACAAAAAATGCTAAAAGATTAAAAAACAACCTTACTGTAACTAAATCTAAAGAAGGTTTGACTATTAATTTTCCTAAAGATTTTGACTACAATAAAATAAAAGGTAAAATGTTTCTATACAGACCATCTAATAAACAATTGGATTTCGAAATACCACTTTCACTATCCGATACATATTTGCTCGTGCCTGAGAACCGTTTATTGGGTGGTCGATGGAACATTACCATAAGTTGGCAATACAAAGGTAAAAACTATTTATTTAAAGAAGAACTTATTTACTAATGTTACTATCAGCTATTATATTAGGATTATTAGGTAGTTTTCACTGCATTGGAATGTGTGGTCCAATAGCTTTTATGTTACCTATAGATAGGACTAATAAAGTAAAACAGTTTTTCCAAATTACGAGTTATCATTTTGGAAGAACTCTTACCTATAGCTTAATGGGACTTCTTTTCGGGTTACTTGGAAAAAGTTTTTATTTCTTTGGTTTTCAACAACAATTATCAATTATTGTAGGTCTTTTAATGATATTAATTGTATTACTTCCTAAAATAGCTCGCAAAATCACTATCTTTTCTAAACCTATTAACAGGTTAATTTTTAAAGTAAAATCAGCACTAGGTAATGAGTTAAAAAAGAAAGGAAATGATACATTTTTCACCATAGGTTTTCTTAATGGGTTTCTTCCATGTGGCTTAGTTTATATGGCTGTATTTGGTGCTTTAACAACATCTAATGCATTAGAAGGAAGTTTATATATGTTTTTATTTGGTTTAGGCACAATTCCTTTAATGACGACAGTTGTATATATTGGTAATTTTGCAAATGTTTCAATTAGACAAAAAATTCAAAAAGCAATTCCTTATGTTGTTGCTTCAATAGGTGTTTTATTTATACTTCGTGGCCTAGGTTTAGGTATTCCATACATCTCTCCAAGTGAGTTAGTTTCTACAATTAGTGAAACAACAAAAGGTTGCCATTAAAACAGTATTTTCTTTCTTAGACTGATATAAATCATGTTTTAAAAACACAAAATATCATAACTTAGAGTATCAATCAAAACCTTTAAATTATGAAAAGAATAATTGTTCCTATTGATTTTTCAATCTATTCTGAAAACGCATTAAAATCTGCCGCCTATTTAGCAAAAAAACACAATGCTGAAATCATTGCTGTTCATATGCTTGAGCTTTCTAATGCTATAGCATCACAATCAGAATCGTATGCACAACAAGAAACTATATTTTACTATAAACTAGCTGAAAGAAAATTTTCAGATTTTTTAAATAAAGATTATTTAAACTCAGTGAAGGTAACACCAGTAATTAAACATTTCAAAATATTTAGTGAATTAGATCAATTATCAAGAGAAGAAAATGCTGATTTAATTATTATGGGATCACGTGGCACAAGTGGCTTAAAAGAAATGTTTATTGGCTCTAACACGGAAAAAGTAATACGTTATGCAAACGTTCCTGTACTAGTTATTAAAGACAAACCTATTGAAACAGATTTAAAAACTGCTGTTTTTGCTTGTGATTTCTCAGATGATGATATTAAACCATACAAAGAAGCAAAGGCTCTCTTTA
>JBELFC010000103.1:0-11800 GCA_042093175.1 Tenacibaculum sp.
TCAAAGTAAATGAAAACTTTGAACCTTTTTTAAAATATTTTTAACCTGTTTTATCTGATGTATTCAATTGCTTTTTCTAATACTTTTGGAATTCCACCTGGGTTTTTACCTCCAGCAGTAGCAAAGAAATTTTGTCCACCACCACCACCGTGAATGTACTTTCCTAATTCTCTAACTACTTTACCAGCATCATACCCACGTTCGTTTGCAAGTTCTTTCGAAATATAACACGTTAACATTGCTTTTTCTGGTGATGCTGAAGAAGCAAATACAATAAATAAATTTTCAACCTCTCCACCTAATTCAAATAGTAAGGTTTTGATACTAGTTGGATCTAAATCTACTTTAGTAGCTACAAAGTGAACACCATTAACCTCTTGTAATTGGTTTTTGATGTCACCCTTCATGTTTTTAGCTTTATCTTTTAATAATTGCTCTAATTGCTTTTTTAAATTAGCATTTTCATCTTGTAAAGCAACAACCGATTTAGTAAGGTTTTTAGGGTTTTTTAATACCTGTTTTACTTCTGTGTAATTACGTTCAATATCTTCAAAGTAATCACCTACGGCTATATTAGTAATAGCTTCAATACGACGAATTCCAGCAGCAACGGCTCCTTCTGATTTTATTTTGAAATACCAAATATCACCAGTTTGTTGTACATGAGTTCCACCACATAATTCTATTGATTGTCCAAAACGAATAGCACGAACACTATCACCATATTTTTCACCAAATAAAGCCATTGCACCTTCATCAATAGCTTGTTGCATTGGAATGTTTCTTTTTTCTATTAATGGAAGGTTTTCTCGAATACGAGCATTTACAAACTCTTCTATTTCTTGTAATTGATCTTTATCAACTTTAGAAAAGTGAGAAAAATCAAAACGTAAATGTTTAGGACTAACTAATGATCCTTTTTGTTCAACATGAGTCCCTAGAACAGCGCGTAATGCTTGGTGTAATAAGTGAGTAGCAGAATGATTACTTGCAGATAATCGTCTAAATTCATCATTTACTACTGCTTTAAACGTGTCATTTAAGTTTTTAGGAAGGTTTTTAGCAAAATGAATAATTACATTGTTTTCCTTTTTAGTATCCGTTATGTATATAACATCACCATTTGGAGTTTCAATGGCACCTTTGTCACCAACTTGTCCACCACCTTCAGGATAAAAAGGTGTCATGTTAAATACTAATTGATATTGGTCACCATCTTTTTTAGTGGTAACTTTTCTGTAACGTGTTAATTTTACATCAGCAGTTAAGGTGTCGTATCCAATAAATTCTTCTACTTCATCTTCTACTAAAATAACCCAATCACCAGTTTCACTTGCAGAAGCTGCACGAGAACGATCTTTTTGAGCTTTCATCCCAGCATTAAATTCTTCTTCATTAATCTCATATCCTTTTTCACGAGCAATTAATTGAGTTAAATCTAAAGGAAAACCATACGTATCATATAATTCAAAAGCTTTTTTACCAGATACTGTTTTTCCATTAGTGTCTTCTATAACTTTATCTAATAATAACAACCCTTGATCTAGTGTACGTAAAAAAGAAGCTTCTTCTTCTTTAATTACATTATGTACTAAAGTGTCTTGCTTTTTAATTTCAGGAAAAGCAGCACCCATTTGATGTGATAACGTTTCTGCTAATTTATAAATGAAAGGTTCTTTTTGATTTAAAAATGTAAATCCATAACGAATAGCTCTACGCAATATTCTACGAATAACATAACCTGCACCATTATTACTAGGTAATTGACCGTCAGCAATAGCAAAAGCTACGGCACGAACGTGGTCAGCAATAACACGAATAGCAATATCTATTTTTTCATCTTTGCCATATTCAATCCCAGTGATGGTTTCAACTTCACGAATTAAAGGTGTAAAAACATCAGTATCGTAATTAGATTGAACCCCTTGTAAAACCATACATAAACGTTCAAACCCCATACCTGTATCAATATGTTTAGAAGGAAGCCCTTCTAAAGAACCATTAGCTTTACGATTGTATTGCATAAATACTAAGTTCCAAATTTCAACAACTTGTGGATGATCTTCATTAACTAATGATTTTCCGTCTATTTTAGCTTTTTCTTCGGCAGAACGAATATCAACATGAATTTCTGAACATGGACCACAAGGACCTTGCTCACCCATTTCCCAGAAATTATCTTTTTTATTTCCCATTAAAATACGATCTTCTGAAATATATTGTTTCCATAAATCGTATGCTTCTTGGTCCATTTTAGTACCATCTTTTTCATCACCTTCAAAAACGGTTACATATAAAATATCTTTATCTATTTTAAAAACCTCGGTTAATAATTCCCAAGCCCAAGCAATAGCCTCTTTTTTAAAATAATCACCAAAACTCCAGTTTCCTAACATCTCAAACATAGTATGATGATAGGTGTCATATCCAACTTCTTCTAGATCATTGTGCTTACCTGAAACACGTAAGCATTTTTGTGAATCTGAAATTCTATTATTTTTTGGTGTGGCATTCCCTAAAAAGTATTCCTTAAACGGGGCCATACCAGAATTGGTAAACATTAAAGTAGGATCGTTTTTTAGCACCATAGGTGCAGAAGGAACAATGTCATGTTGTTTCGATTTAAAAAAATCTAAAAATTTAGCTCTAACTTCTTGAGATTTCATACCACTCCAGTATCTTAAAATTGTTAATTTTTAACTAAAAAACCGCTTTAAATAAGTAGTTTTAAAACATTTTGTAAATTTGTGTGTTTCCAAACAATAAACCCTTAAATAAAGGCGCTCGTTTAAAGAGCACAAAAATAGTATATTTAGCATTATGGCGAAAGTAAAATATTATTATGATCCAGAGACGTTATCTTATAGAAAAATAGAGAGTAAATCAACGGAAAAATATAAGAAAGCTTTTTTAGTAGTAACAGGAGGATTACTAATCGCTTTTTTAGGATTCATAGGTTTTAGTCAGTTTTTATTAACACCAAAAGAAAGAGCTCAAAAGAGAGAGTTAGAAAATCTTAAATTACATTATGAGTTACTTTCAAAAAGAATGGATGAAAGTTCAGGTATTTTAACTGAATTACAACAAAGAGATAATAACATTTATAGAACGTATTTTGAAGCAAGTCCAATAGCTGAAGAACAACGAAGAGCAGGTTTTGGTGGTGTAAATAGATATAAACACCTTGATGGTTTTGATAATAGTAGTATGATTAAAAATGTTACTAAAGAATTAGATATTTTATCTAAACAAATGGTGGTTCAATCAAAATCGTTAGATGAAATAGTGAATTTAGCAAAGGAAAAAGAAAAGATGCTAGCTTCTATTCCTGCAATACAACCAGTAAAAAATGAAGATTTAAAAAGAATGGCTTCTGGGTATGGTATGCGTTTGCATCCTATTTTAAAATCTTGGCGTATGCATAATGGGATGGATTTTACATCACCAACTGGAACACCAATTTTTGCATCAGGAAACGGAAAAGTAATTAAAGCACATAGAAGTTCAACTTTTGGTAAAGTAATATATATAGACCATGGTTATGGGTATAAAACAATTTATGCTCATATGAGTAAAATGGTGGCTAAGAAAGGACAAAGTGTAAAAAGAGGAGATTTGATAGGGTATGTAGGAAATACAGGACGATCTGCGGCACCACACTTACATTATGAAGTTCATAAAAATGGGCGACCAGTAAATCCTATTTATTTTTACTATGGTGATTTAACTCCTGAAGAATTTATAGCAATGCAAAAGGCGTCTCAACAAAAGGGGCAGTCGTATGATTAAAAAATAAAAATGTACGTAGAGTTACCTGACAAAAGATACTATAAAATTGGTGAAGTTGCTGATGCTTTTGGAGTGAATACTTCCTTGATACGTTTTTGGGAAAAAGAGTTTGATGTAATTAAACCCAAAAAAAATGCGAAAGGGAATAGATTATTTACAAAAGTAGATATTGAAAACTTTAAACTTATCTTTAATTTAGTTAAAGAAAGAGGTTTTACTTTAGAAGGAGCTAAACAAAAGTTAAAGAGAAATCCAGATAAAGTGGTGAACAATCACGAAATAATTAGTAGATTGGAAACTGTAAAAGCAGAATTAATAAAAATCAAAAATCAATTATAAAATCAAAAATTATGAAAAAATGGTTAGTACCTTTAATTATTGTAGGTGTAATAGCGTTTGCTTTATATAGTTGGGCTGTAGGATTTAATAATACAGCAGTTGAATATCAGGAGAATGCAAAAACTAAGTGGTCAAATGTAGAAAGTTCATATCAACGAAGAAATGATTTAATAGGTAATTTAGTAAAAACGGTACAAGGAGCTGCTGATTTTGAAAAATCTACGCTTACCGATGTAATTAATGCCCGTGCTAAGGCTACTTCTGTAAATATAAATGCTGGAGATTTAACTCCTGAAAAAATGGCGCAGTTTCAGCAAGCGCAGCAAGGATTAACAGGTGCATTATCTAAATTATTAGTATCAGTTGAACGTTATCCAGATATTAAGGCTAATAAAAACTTTTTAGAATTACAAAGTCAATTAGAAGGTACTGAGAACCGTATTAATGTTGCTCGTGACCGTTTTAATGAAAGCACAAATATTTATAATAAACATATAAAAAAGTTTCCAGGATCAATTTTAGCTGGAATCTTCAATTTTGATGAAATGAATCGTTATAAATCTGATGCAGGTTCTGAAAACGCTCCTAATGTAGATTTTAAGTTTTAATAGATGTCTAAAGTTGAAGACTTTCTTTCTGTTCAAGAAGAACAAGAAATTGTTTCTGCGATTAGGCAAGCTGAACTAAATACTTCTGGTGAAATTAGAGTACATATTGAAAAGAGCACAGCACTTTCTCATTATGATAGAGCACTAGAAGTATTTAGTACTTTAAAAATGTACAATACCAAGCAAGAAAACGCAGTACTTATTTATGTAGCTGTTGAAGATCATAAGTTTGTGGTTTATGGAGATAAGGGTATTGATACTGTTGTACCTAAAAATTTTTGGGACACTACTAAAAATACCATGCAAGAGCAATTTAAAAAAGGCAATTTTAAGCAAGGGATTATTGATGGTGTTTTAAAAGCAGGTGAAGAACTAAAAGCTCATTTTCCTTGGCAGACTAATGATGAAGATGAATTGTCGAATGAAATATCAAAAGGCTAAATGAAATTGAAAAATACCATTTCTACTTTAATCCTTATATTTTCACTATTTAGTGTTTTTAATATCTTTTCTCAAGGTTTTGAAATTCCAAAGAAGCCAAAAAATGAAAAAGATCAGACGAGTTTATTTGATTATATAGACTTATTAACTCCGCATGAGAAAACTATATTAGAACAAAAATTAATTAAGTATTCAGATACTACTTCTACTCAAATAGTACTTGCTGTTATTAATTCAACAAAAGGTGAAGAAATAGGTTATTTAGCAACAAATTGGGCTCATGAATGGGGAATAGGTCAAGAGAAAGAAGATAATGGTGTTTTTATATTGTTAGCTAAAGATGATAAAAAAATAACTATTAGAACTGGTTATGGGACTGAGCATTTATTGACTGATTATGTTTCACGTCAAATAATTGAATACAATATTATTCCTTACTTCAAAAAAGGAAATTACTATGCAGGTTTAAATAGCGGAATTAATTCGATTTTTAAAGTGCTTCAAGGAGAATTTAAAGGAGAAAGAAAGCGTTCTAAAGATGGTTTTGATCCCAGTTTTATTATTTTTATTATAATACTTATTATATTCTTTATCATAATATCTCGCGGGAACCGAGGAGGTCGAGGCGGTGGAAGAAAATATAGAAGATCAGATCCTGCTAGAGATATTTTTGATACTATCATACTAAGCAATTCTGGAAGAGGAGGTTTCGGAAGCGGAGGCTTTGGAGGTTCTTCAGGTGGAGGATTTAGTGGCGGTGGTTTCGGAGGAGGCTTCGGAGGCGGAGGCTTTGGCGGAGGTGGTGCTACTGGAGGATGGTAACATTAAAATATATTTCAGTTTTAAAAAATTATTTACATAAAAAACCACTGATTTTCAGTGGTTTTTTATGTAAATATCAGTTTAGCTTTTAAAATTACCTAGTACTAGGTATTTCTTTGATAGATTGTTAGTGATAAATTGCGTGTACTTATTAATCACTAACAATCATTAATTATGAAATCATTTAAAATATTATTTACAACTACTTTTTTTAGCTTGTTTTTATTACAAAGCTGTATGATTCATAAGTTAACTGTAAATCGACCTGAAAAAACATTTTTTGGAGTAAAAAAAATAATTTCTGAATCAAATCATGTATGTTTTTTTATAACTCATGGAATGGGAGTAAATAATTTAGAATTTGCTGATAAACTAATTTCTGAAATAACAAATAAAGAAGGTTTTAAAAAGATTAAAACGACCTATAGTAATAACAGTCGGTATAGCAAGGTTAAAATTATAACTTATAAAAAAGAAGATAAAAAAATGAGTTTTTATATTCATGGATGGTTTCCAGCTACTTCATGGAAATTTCTTCTTCATTATGTAGATACAAACAGTGATAGGTTAAAAACTATGCAGAATATAAAAAGTAGTTTAATGAATGAATCTGTTTCTGATGTTATCATGTATCAAGGGAATTTTCGAAATATAATAAAAAAAGATATGGAGAAAACGTTGAAGTTAATGGTAGAATCTGATGCAAATGCTAAAATAGTTGGTGTTTCTGAAAGTTTGGGGTCAAAAATTTTTATTGAAACAATGAATGATAATTTAAAAAGTGAACAATTATGGGCTAAAACATGGCAAAATAATTTAAGCACTATTTTTATGTTGTCCAACCAGTTGCCTTTATTGTATATGGGAGACCTAAAACCAAACTCTACAAGGAGTATTACAACAAAATCTCAAAAAGATCAGGCTGTTAAAGAGGTTTATACAGCACTTAATGAGTATACAAAACATAGAGTAAATAGCGATGTTAAAGTTCAGTTAATAGCTATTTCAGATCCTAATGATTTATTGAGTTATTCTGTTCCAAAGAATACAATTTATACTAACAATTTTAATTTAGTTAATGTATTTGTAAGTGTTGCAAAAAAAGGATATTCATGGCCTTTTGGAAAACCTTTAATAGTGAATCCAATTAATGCACATTTAAAGTACCAAGAAAATGAAAATGTAATTAAGTATATACTAAACGGATATACTAGAGTTAAAATAAAAAGATAAGTAATATGGCTATTAAAAATCAAACTAAGAATTTTGAAGAAAAAGACATAAGTATTTCTAATAACAATACTGGTTGTGGTTATAATTTAACAGATGATCAAAGATTTGAACTTATAAAAGAAGGCTTCTTGTTAGAAGATGCTAATAGCAATGGGTTTAATTTTTTTTCAAAATTGAATTATGTATATAACGATGATGTCTATGCTAAACATTATAATGGCGAAATTTGGAGAATCGTATATCTAGGACAACCAGCAATTATAAAACACTATCAAGGGCTTCAATATACTTGTGGAGGAGCTTATGGATATCCAATAAGTCAAGATGGAGGTTACTTAAAACATGTGAAATTAGGAAGTATAAAGTTTTTAAATAATTATATACCATAAAACTGTTTGCTGAATACTAAACAATTCCCTAGTTTAATGCTTTCAAACTAATCAATACTGAATAATGGAAAATAAAGAAGCTTCTGAGAAAAGTAAAATAGATTTTATCAAATGGTTTATAAATACCGTAGTAATAGGTTTGTTAACTTTTTTCTTTACATGGATTTTAGATGAACGAAAGCAAGGGGTTGAAGAAATAAAAGTGTATAATACGTATGTGGAACTTGTAACTAAGGTTGACGGGTTAGCAGAGAGAAGATTATTAGCAGAATTTTTTTCAAACGTAACGGTATCTGGTCAGTTAAAAGAAGGATGGAAAGACTATTATGATATTTTAGATAAGCAATATAAAAATGAAATAGCTAAACAAGATTTAATTATTTCTAAAACTGATACAACGACTATAGAAGGAAAATTTGAACGCGAAAAAGCAATTTTGAAAAAAAGTACGATAGAAGGTACAGGTGTTATATCTCCTATTATAACAAAACTAAACCCTCAAAACTTTAAATTGGCGCTACAAAAAGAGTTAGAAGGTTTTACATTATTGATAAATAAAGATATTGAAGGAGCTATTTTAGCTTTTTCTGAATCTGAAAATGCATATAATTCATTTCATCAAGTGTATGAAATAGAAAAATACTTGAAAAGCAAATTGCAATCAGAAGAAGTAAAGAGTGATGAGTTTTGGAAAGTGATTTATAAAGATTTACTTGAAAAATATAGCTGGAAAATGCCCAGAATAATAAAATCAAAATTAGAAAATTTTTCAAAATAATGAGTTGCTTATACTAAGTAAATTGAGAGAAGTATTTTCATAATTGTATCTTAGCAAGAAATTAATTATTATGAAAAATTACTTCTATATTTCAGGTGTTATACTGCTGTTTTTAATTACTCTTAGTTGTAAAAAAGAGATTGATACATCTAATGTAGTATACTCTTCAGAAACATTAAAATTAAAGCAGCTAACCGATAATGTGTATGTGCATACTACATTTTTAGATACAGAAAGCTGGGGAAAAGTAGCATGTAATGGTATGTTAGTTATAGATAATAATGAAGCAGTTGTTTTTGATACACCATCTAAAAATAAAGTAGCGAAAGAATTAATTACTTGGATAGAAAACCAAAAAAAAGCTACGATAAAAGCTGTAATACCCACTCATTTTCATGTTGATTGTTTAGGAAGTTTGGAAGTGTTTCATCGTAAAGAGATACCATCATATGCTAGTTTAAAAACGATAAAACTAGTAAAAGAGCAGGGGACAATTATACCACTGCATGGTTTTCATAATAATTTTGAATTAAAAGTAGGTAAGAATAAGATTACTTGCGAGTTTTTAGGCGAAGGTCATACGAAAGATAATATAATTGGATATTATTCTAAAGACAAGGTATTGTTTGGAGGTTGCTTAGTAAAAACACTAAAGGCTAAAAAAGGGAACTTAGCAGATGCTAATGTTAAAGAGTGGGCAAATACGGTTAATGCAGTAAAAGCTAAATATAAAGATGCTAAATGGGTGATACCTGGGCATGGTAATGAAGGAGATACTTCATTGTTAAACTATACAATAGCGTTATTTAAGGAATAACGGCATAGTTAATATATACATAAACTAACTTTATCGTATGGCTTAGAAATTGTTTTTTAAGTACCTTTACTATTATAAGTAATTCTTCAAAATGAAAAAGTTATTCTATATTTTTTTAAGTATATTTTTAGTTACAAGTTGTACAAATTATGGGCAATTAAAAGTAGTTAGCTCAGTGCCAGATGAACTAGAAGAGGTGTCTGGAGTTGAAAAAATAAAAGGATCAGATATTTTATGGATGCATAATGACAGTGGAAATGAAGCTGATGTTTATGGTGTAAATATTTTTGGTGAAATAAAACAAACAATAGCACTGACTATAAAAAATAAAGACTGGGAAGACATTACTTCAGATGAAGAAGGTAATTTATACATTGCTGATTTTGGGAATAACGGTAACAAACGTAAAAATTTAGTGATTTATAAAATAACTGCAGAAGAGCTTGCGTCTCAAAATATAATAACACCAGAAAAAATTAAATTTAAGTATCCTAATCAAACTAAATTTCCTCCCAAAAAGAAAAAACGTTTTTTTGATGCTGAATCATTATTGTATTTTAAAGGAGGGTTATATGTTTTTACTAAAAGTCGTGTAAAAGGTGCGTATGGTAAAACAAGTTTATATAAAGTACCAACTACAAAAGGAAAATATACTGCAAAATATATTGATACGTTTGAAAATTGTAATAGTAGTATACACTGTTGGGTAACTGCAGCATGTATATCTCCTGATAAAACAAAAGTAGCCTTGTTAACTCATGAACAAGTATTAATTTTTACAGACTTTACTGATGATAATTTTTTCAGTGGAGTAGTAACTGAATATGATTTAGGGCATACTTCACAAAAAGAAGGAATTACTTTTAAAGATAATAACACACTTTATATTACTGATGAACAATCTCACGGAGCTGGAGGGAAGTTATATGAGTTTTCACTTGTGAAAAAATAAAAATTTATTGATTTGAAATCTGTCATAGCGAGTATACGAAGCTATTAAAAAATGCTTCTTTCTTATCTCAATCGTAATGAAGTATAAAAATATACTTGGAATAAACTACAGGTTAATAATTTCAATAAATAAAAGGATCCAGCCAATAACTAAGAATAGCCCCCCAAGTGGAGTAATTGGACCAAGAAAACGTAGCTTTTTACCTTTGGCATCTGATAAAACTAATCCGTAAATACTAAAAGAGAAAAGTAAAACTCCAATTATAAAGCTCCATCCCAATAATGGATTTGGCATTTTGAAGTTAAAACCAATCGTAAGTAAAACAATAGCATGATACATTTGGTATTTTACTCCTGTTTCAAAAGATTTTAACTGATCGTTAGTTAAAATTTTCTTTAAGGCATGGGCTCCAAAAGCACCAAAAATAACTGCTAGCATTCCAAAAATGGCACCAAAAATTAAAATGGTTTGTTGTATCATAATATGTATTAAAAAATTGTGTTAAAAAGAAAAACCAATACCAAAAGCAACTCTGTTTTCATTTGAGTTTCCTTGGAAATAAGAAATGTTTAAGGTGAATAAATCAATACCACTTAACCAAATAGAACCTCCATAGCTAGTATGCCAAGTTGAGTTTTTAACTTCTCTAGGACTCCAAACTCTTCCGTAGTCAAAACCAGTAGAAACTCCTATTTTTAATGGTAAAAAAGATGTTTTAATTTCCCCAAAGCGTAAACGTAAATCGTTAGTATGATAAAAGCTTTGAGTTCCTGTAAATCGTTGACGATTAAAACCACGTAAACTTCTGTCTCCACCTAAAGTAGCTGCTTGAAAAATTTCAAAACGGTTACCAATGTTAATATGTGTACCAACTTCAGAAGCAAAAACTAACGAACGATTTTTAATTAAGTTTTGATAAATAGCTAAAGAAGATTTAATATATCCAAAACGTCTTTCAAAGTCATTAATTTTTGATTTGGCTCCAACTGCTAATTCAAAATTCATTCCTTTGGTGGGGAAGCTTGTATTGTCAACTCTGTTATGTGTAAAACCAAGTTCACTTCCAATGAAATAATTAGTGTCAAAAATATTTATAGCACTCTGATTATGATTTCTAATATTTCTATTTACTGTATTTTGTACTCGAATACCTTCTATTGAAGATGCTAATTGAACAGCAAACCCACCTCTAAAACGTTTTAAAAGTGCTGGAGAAAAACTTAATTCACTTTTCTTAATACGATAATAATCTAAATCAAAGTTTTGATTATTTATACTATTATTACCCCATCCAAAAAAGTTAATAGAATAATTATCACTAGTTGCTTTAGCACGTATTGCCAAGCTCCAATCTCCTATAAATTCAGTAAACTCGCCATTATATTCAATGTCAAAACCATTAATAGCTGAAAAATAGTTTGCTGATAAAGAATGTTGACTTGCAAATGGACGTTTTTTAAACCCATGTCGTGTATGGGTTACAGAAGCACCAATAAAGAAGCCATCATCAGGATTACTTCCTAAACTAGGAAATACTAGTGTAGTATTGTTTTCTAAATCTCTATGATTATAAGTATTTCTATGATAATTATCTGAACGTAAATCATGGGTTTCTTTGTTCCCGTTTACTGT
>JBELFC010000104.1:0-11781 GCA_042093175.1 Tenacibaculum sp.
CTCTTAAGCGCTGGTTTTTAGTGTTACAGAAACTCACAAAGTGTTATTTTTTATTACAATTAACTACAATTATTTAAAGTGGTTTTAGCAGATTTTATATTCGCATAAAACTATTTTATATGAAAAATCATACATCAACAAAAGATGTTTTAGGTCACCCTAGAGGGTTGTTATATTTATTTTTTGCAGAATTATGGGAGCGCTTTTCTTTTTATGGAATGCGAGCATTATTAGTTCTATACATGACCAAGCATTTGTTGTTTACAGATGAAATGTCTTTTGGTATTTATGCAGCCTATATGTCGTTAGTATATGTAACACCAATGATAGGTGGAATGTTAGCAGATAAAATATTAGGTTTTAGAAAGGCCATTGTTTTAGGGGGGGTATTAATGGCTTTAGGACACTTCTTTTTAACTTTTGAACAACCTATCTTTTTTTATGGATCACTTTCTTTAATAATTATTGGAAATGGTTTTTTTAAACCCAATATATCTTCCTTTGTAGGGAAATTGTATAACGATGGTGATAGAAGACGTGATGCTGGATTCACAATTTTTTATATGGGAATTAATATTGGAGGTGCTGTAGCTCCTTTGTTATGTGCATGGTTAGCCGAAATGTATGGTTGGCATTATGGTTTTGTATTAGCTGGGATAGGAATGCTTTTAGGGCTTTTAGTGTTTAAAAAAGGATTAAATAATAAAGTGTTTGATGAGCATGGTGCTGTTCCGAATTTAGCAGTATATAATCAAAAAAGGTTTGGTATTAAAACAGGAAGTTTAATAACAGTCTGCGCTGTATTATTCGTGCCTGTTTTTGCTTTAATTGTAAGGTATCATCAGTTTGAACACTATTTAGTTTGGATTGTTTCTTTGTTTTTGGTTTTATATATAATTAATGTTTTACGAAATGTAACTGTTTTTGAACGCCAAAAATTATTAGTAGCTGTATATTTTACAGTACTATATACAGTATTTTCAGCAATATTTGAACAAGCAGGTAGTTCGCTAACTCTATTTGCTGATAGAAACGTGAATTTAATAGGAATTAATGCAGCTCAAACTAATAGTATTAATTCAAGTTTTATAATTTTATTTGCCGTTCCATTTTCTATGTTGTGGATGTATTTAAATAAAATAAATAAAAACCCAAATTCAGTAATCAAATTTGGTATAGGTGTAGCTCTTTTAGGATTAGGGTTTGTAGTTTTTGCAATGTCTGCATACCAAGTTGACGAGTTTGCTAAAACACCTATGAGTTATTTGATAGTAGGTTATTTAGTGTTAACCATGGGGGAGCTTTTTTTATCTCCAATAGGGTTGTCTAAAATAACAGAATTATCTCCAACTAAATATGTAGCTTTTATAATGGGCGTTTGGTTTTCTGCCAATTTTTACGGACATTTTTTTGCTGGAAAAATAGCAAAATTAACAACTGTTTCAGAAGGAAATTTAGGGGTTTTTTCAAATGGCTTACTAGGAGAAATAACAACATTTATAACAGGAATGTCAAGTGAAGTAATTTTATCTAAAGAACCAATATTTCATCAATTATATTCTTATGTTTCAGTATATTCTGGTTTTGGTTTTTTTACTTTTTTAATAGGTGTATTGGTAATGATATTGTCTAAAAGAATAAAAATAATGATGCAAAATGTACATTAATAGTAGCTTACTAATTTAGTTTTAATTTTTTTATATCTTGGTGCTATGGAAACTACTGAACATTTTTTTAAAACAAATAAAGAAACTTGGAATAAAAAAGTTGCTGTACATGCTAAAAGTGAAATGTACGATTTAAAAGCATTTAAAGCAGGAAAGAATTCATTAATGAAATATGAGTTAGATGCTTTAGGAGATGTCTCAGGGAAGTCATTATTACACTTGCAATGTCATTTTGGACAAGATACTTTAAGTTGGAATAGAATGGGGGCTAAATGTACTGGTATCGATTTATCAGATGAAGGAATTAAGTTAGCAAGAAAGTTAAATGAAGAATTAAAGCTAGATTCTAAATTTGTATGTTGTAATGTATATGATGTAAATAAATATATTTCTGAGCAGTTTGATATTATATTTACAAGTTATGGTACCATTGGTTGGTTGCCAGATTTAAAACCTTGGGCAAAGATAATTGCTTCTAGATTAAATGCTGGAGGGGTTTTCTTTATGGCAGAATTTCACCCAATTGTGTGGATGTTTGATTATCAGAAGAAACCTGCAGAACTTAGTTTTGGATACAATCAAAAAGAAGTCATTTATGAAGAATATTCAGGTACTTATGCTGACGGAAAAAATGAGATTATGAGTAAAGAATATGGATGGAATCATGGCCTAGGAGAAGTAATTACAGCCTTAACATCTGAAGGATTACAAATAGAGTATTTAAATGAGTATGACGAAAGTCCTTATGATGTTTTTCCTGATCTTGTAAAAACAGAAAAAGGAATGTTTAGGACAAAAGATAAATTATATCCATTAATATTTACATTAAAAGCAACAAAAAGCAGTTAAACTGGTATCTTAGTATGCTTAAATAAGAAAATGTATTTAAGAAATTAAAAAAGGTCGTCTAAAAAATTAGACGACCTTTTTTTAGTTATAATTATTTCTTTTTATTTAAAAACAGAAACAATATTTATAGCTACTTCATCCCAAGTTTTTGAAACTCCGTCAGCTCCTTTATGTAAATCTTTACATATTGTATTCAATGAATCTAAAGCCTTTCTTGCTTCCCAGTTACTTACTTTCATAGTTGCATTTAAACTAAATGTTTTTCCATCTAAAGTATAAGTAAAAGGTAATTTTTTAGTAACATTATTCATTGTGATGTCAGAATACCCAATAGAATCATTTTCTAAAACTAATTTTCCAGAAAGTAATGCAGTTTTATCCATTACACCAAAAAAGAATTTTTTAATTTTAAAATCTCTACCTGAGTCAGAAGTAAAAATACTACTTACAGGAATAGAGAATTCCGTATTATTAAGAGCTTCTTTAGCAGTGTTACCTTCACCACCTGAGGTGATGTTAATTTTTTTGAACTGACCTTTAACAGGTATTTTTTCTGTAGTTTTATATGCTGTCCAGTTTATTTTATTATCAGCACTTTGTAATGAAAAAGGAGCCTGTTTTTTTTCAACAGTAGCTTCTTTTGGCTCTTCTTTTTTAGTCTCTTTTTTACAAGAAGTTAATTGTAAAGAAATAGCACATAATAGTAGAGGAAAGATTAATTTTTTCATAAGTATTGTTTTATAATGGTATTTACTAAGTTAATATATTCTTTTTTTGCATCTTCAGGACTCATACCTTTTAACTGTACCCAAGCGTTGAATTTAAATGCACTTCTTAGGCCTATATTTGTATTATTATTAGCGTTAAAAGAAAACCGATCTCCTTTCATAGCTTGTTTATAATACGCATATAATTTAAGCATGATATCTTGAGGTAATTTACCTTGCATGTTTGAAGCTTTCCTATAAGCTTCTTGAAATTGTATGTCTAAATCATTTATCATAAATAATATGTAAATGCTATTACATTAAAAAGTGTATATACAAATATACGAAAGGAGCAAGGAAATATAAACTATCTAAACGATCAAGTAATCCACCATGACCTGGCATTATAGTTCCACTATCTTTAACATTAGCTCTTCTTTTAAACATCGATTCAACTAAATCACCAAATGTACCAGCTATTGAAACTATTAAAGCTATTATAATCCAATTAAATATTGATAAAACAGAAGAATAGTAACCAATTAAGAAGCCAACAATTAAAGAAAATAATAACCCTCCAATAAATCCTTCAATAGTTTTTTTTGGAGAGATTCTTTCAAACAATTTAGTTTTACCAAAATTCTTACCAACCAAAAAAGCAAAACTATCATTGGTCCAAATAAGAACAATAATATATATTATAACATTTGGATGATAGTTATTGTTTATAAAAGGCAGTAAGGTTAAAAAAGAAAAAGGTAAAATAATATAGCGAATACCTAAATCTAATTTATCCATAAATGTTTTTGGATATTCTGTTTTTTTACCACGATATAGATTGTAAATTAATTGAAAAGAACAAACTAATGTGATTATTAGTATAAATAAAAGAGCTTTTTCAGTAGCTATTTCTTTAGTATAATATATAGCTAAAGGAAGTATTACAAATGGGATGAAGTTTTTAAAATTAATAATTTTATTAAATTCCCATAAGCATATAGCAGAAAAAACTGCTATTAAAGCAGTATATGATTCAGCTGAGTATAATATTGCTGAGATAAAAATAATTGCATAAACAAGTCCAGAAATACTTCTTATTACTAAGTTTCGCATGTTTTAGAGGTCTTCAAAAAGAAGTAAGTACAGGTTTTTTGAATTGCTATTACCGTAATTCAAAAAATCATCATTATTCTTTTGTATTGTATAATTGGTTATAGAACTAATATTAGTAGGAATATTACCTTTAAAATGTGTTTTAATTCCTGTTAAACCTTCACTAATGTTTTTTACTAATTGGCTTGTGGTTGCGTAAATAATAAAATTCTCAGACAACTCAGAAATTTTATTACTTCCTAATTGGTTTGAAGAAAATAAAATATCTCCTTTGTTAGCAATTAAGTGTTCACAAGTTGTAAAGAAAGGTATTGCATTATTAGGAGCGTCTTGAGATGTGATTTTCAATTGTTGAGTGATTTTTAATAAATCAAAATCAGTACAAGTTATATTTTCCCAGTTATTTTCTTTCAATATATTTTCAAGGTTGATAATAACTTCATTAATACTGGTAGAATATAAAAACTTACCCCCTTTATTTATAAAATGATGTACAAACAAATCATCTAAAGAAAGATTAACCGGTTGACGATTAATCTCTTCTTTAGATGTTTCTGTATATGATTTAAATAGTTTTTTAAAAAAATTCATTAAAACAAAAAACTTATTCTTCTGTTATTGGATTTGTATTCTCTTTTGTTTCGTCTTTTTCAAATGGTCTTTTACCAAATAATTTAATTAAATCGTCTTTAAATATAACTTCTTTTTCTAGTAAACGATCAGCTAATAGCGTTAACTTGTCTTTATGTTGTTCTAAAATTTCAATAGCTCTAACATATTGACCTTCTATTATTTTTGAAATTTCTTCATCAATAGTTTTAGCAGTAGCATCACTATAAGGTTTTACAAAACCATCATTACCAGATGAATCGTAATATGTAATATTTCCTACTTTGTCGTTTAATCCGTATACAGTAACCATTGCTCTTGCTTGTTTAGTTACTTTTTCTAGATCACTTAAAGCTCCAGTAGAAATTTTGTTAAACATTAATTTTTCAGCAGCTCTTCCTCCCATGGTAGCACACATTTCATCTAGCATTTGTTCAGTTTGAACAATCTTTCTTTCTTCTGGAAGGTACCATGCTGCACCTAGTGATTGCCCACGTGGTACAATAGTAACTTTCACTAAAGGAGCTGCATGTTCTAACATCCAACTTACAGTAGCATGACCTGCTTCATGAAAAGCTATTACTTTCTTTTCTTTAGGAGTAATTACTTTGTTTTTCTTTTCTAAACCTCCTACAATCCTATCAACAGCATCTAAGAAATCTTGATGTTCAATAGCTTCTTTATTATTTCTTGCAGCTATTAAAGCAGCTTCATTACATAAATTGGCAATATCAGCACCAGAAAATCCAGGAGTTTGTTGTGCTAAAAATTCTAAATTAGCATTGTCAGCTAATTTCAAAGGTTTTATATGTACTTCAAAAATTTCTCTTCGTTCATGTAAGTCTGGTAAGTCAACATAAATTTGACGATCAAAACGACCAGCACGCATTAAAGCTTTGTCTAAAACATCTGCACGGTTTGTTGCGGCAAGTACAATAACATTTGTATCAGTACCAAAACCATCCATTTCAGTTAATAATTGGTTTAATGTGTTTTCGCGTTCATCGTTACCACCAGTCATACTATTTTTACCTCTTGCTCTACCAATAGCATCTATCTCATCAATAAATATAATTGAAGGAGATTTTTGTTGAGCTTGTTTAAATAGGTCTCTTACACGTGATGCCCCAACACCTACAAACATTTCAACAAAATCAGAACCAGATAAAGAAAAGAAAGGTACACCAGCTTCACCAGCAACAGCTTTAGCTAATAATGTTTTTCCTGTTCCAGGAGGTCCTACTAATAAGGCTCCTTTTGGTATCTTTCCACCTAATCTTGTGTATTTTTCAGGACTCTTTAAGAAATCTACAATCTCTTGAACTTCTTCTTTTGCACCTTCTAAACCAGCAACATTTTTAAAAGTAGTTTTTACTTTAGTATCTTGATCAAAAAGTTTAGCTTTAGATTTACCAATGTTGAAAATTTGTCCACCACCACCGGCACCTCCACCAGATCCTGACATTCTTCTCATGAAAAATAACCAAATAACTATTAGTAAAATAAAAGGTAAAAAACTTATAATGGTATCCATCATACTAGTTTTACTATCATTCCCTTTATCAAAATCTAAAGTATATGTGTCTTTTGCTTTTTGAAGTTCTTTTTCAAAATTTTGTAAATCCCCAAAATTATATTTGTAAAGTGGAGCCCCTTTTCTGTAAAAAGGAGAATTACTTAATTTTTTATGAGATTCTTTACTCAAAGATTCATCTTTAATAAATATTTCTGCGTATGATTTATTGTATATAAAAATTTTAGAAATATCATTATCCTTAAGAATTTGATTGAATTCGTTTTCAGATAAATTTTTAGAACCCATTGAACCTGAGTTAAAAAAAGTTAACCCTATAAATAAAACTGCTATTGGAATATATATCCAAAGAGAATTAAAGGTTAATTTAGGTGTGTTTTTTTTCTTATCACTCATAAAATTTGTTTCAAAATATATTAATTATGCCGGATTTATTTGCGTTATTTTTGCATCTCCCCAAAGGCTTTCAATATCATAAAATTCACGTGTTTGTTTTTGAAAAACATGTACTACTACGTTTACATAATCCATCAAAACCCATTCAGAGTTTCCTTGACCTTCTACATGCCAAGGTTTATCCTTTAGCTCCTTACTAACGACTTTTTGTATTGAACCAGATATAGCATTAACTTGTGTGTTTGAATTACCAGAGCAAACTATAAAATAATCGCATACGGTATTTTCAATTTCTCTTAAATCAAGTAGTTGGATGTCTTCTCCTTTTACGTCATCAATCCCCTTTATAATCACAGCTATTAAATCGTCTGTGCTTGCTTGTTTTTTAGTCATTAAAAAAAATTAAATTTTAGCAAAGTTATTATTTTTTTGCGAGTAAATAGTGTATTATTGATACTACTTTTACTTATAAAATATTTATGAAAATAATCAAACTTGATGCCATTGATTCAACAAATACTTTTTTGAAAGAAATGGCAGGAAATTCAATACTAGAAAATTTTACAGTTGTTGTAGCTAAACATCAAAGGTTAGGTAGAGGGCAAATGAAAACTGAATGGAATTCTAAAGAGGGTAAAAACCTGACTTTTAGTGTTTTTGTTAAGTTTCAAGGTTTGTTGGTAACAAGTCAGAGATATTTAAACTTTTCTGTTGCTTTAAGTGTATATGAAGTACTTAATGAGTTGAAATTACCAAAAATGTCTATAAAATGGCCTAACGACATTCTGGCAGAAGGAATGAAGATATGCGGAATTTTAATAGAGAATTCTTTGAAAGGCAATGAAATACAATCGTCAGTAATAGGTGTTGGATTAAATGTTAATGAATCTTTTTTGTCCAATAAAGAATTAAAAGCTGTTTCAATTAAAGATATTTTAAAAGTAGAATTAGGTTTGGATGATTTATTAAAAAAAGTAGTTGTTAGATTAGAAAAAAATATAGAAATTTTAAATGCAAAAGAGTATGACTATCTTGAATCAAAGTATTTAGATGTGTTGTATAAAAAAAACGTTCCGAGTATGTTTAAAACAAATCAAAACGTTTTATTTATGGGTAAAATAGTTGGAGTGTCTAAAAATGGTAAACTCCAAATAGAATTAAGCGATGAAACTATTAAAGAATTTGAAATTAAAGAAGTTTCATTTGCTTAGTACTAAAATTATACTGTTATAATTTAGCAATATTTTCTGTTAGGGTTTCGATAAATTTAGTTAAAGGTTTTTTTACCATCATGGCCATCATAGGATTAAAATCTCCATTGAATTTTAAGGTAACCTCACTTTCATTTTCAGATATTTCTTTGATGTCTGAAGCCAAGGTAAAAGGTAATTTACTACTAGCAGCACCTAAAGTTACATTTGAAAACTCAGTTTTCTCCTTCATAACTAGCCTAATTTCTGGCATACCTTTTAATCCAAAAATAAAACTATCACCATCAACTTCAAATTTTTGAGTATTTTCAGGCATTAGTTGCTCATAATTCTCAAGTTTAGTAAAAAAATTAAAAAGTTCTTCCGAAGATTTTTTTACTCGTATAATATTTCCTTCAATATTCATTTATCTATTTTTTAACTATTCTTCTTTTTGTTTCCAAGTACTAGGAGAAACTCTCCAATCTTCTAATGTACGAAGTTCTTCACTAGTTATATATTTGCTATCTAAAGCCTGTTCTAATAAAAACTCGTAATTACTTAAAGTGGTTAATTCGACATTATCATTTTTAAAGTTTTCAGAAGCTATATCAAATCCATAAGAAAATATAGCAACCATACCTTTTACAGTGGCGTTTGCTTCTTTTAAAGCTTTAACAGCATTTAAGCTACTTTTACCAGTACTTATCAAGTCTTCAATAACCACAACATTTTGTCCGCTTTCTAAGTAACCTTCTATTTGGTTTTTTCGACCATGTTTCTTTGGCTCTGGTCTTACATATATAAAAGGAACACCTAATTCTTGAGCAACCAATACACCTATGGCTATTGCACCGGTAGCAACACCTGCAATAACATCAGGCTTACCGTGCTTATCTTCTACAATTTTTGCTATTTTTTCTTTTAAAAAATTTCTAACTGAAGGAAAAGATAATGTAATTCTATTATCACAATAAATTGGAGACTTCCATCCTGAAGCCCATGTAAATGGCTCTTGAGGGCTAAGTTTAATCGCTTTTATTTGTAAAAGGAGTTCAGCCGTTTTTTTTGCCGTATCTTTGTTAAAATCCATGTCGCAAATGTATAAAGTTTTTGTTAATGATAAACCAATAATATTAACAACTTCGATAAAAAAAGAAGAAAACTATCCTGTTTATCTTTTTAAAAACACTGTTATAGAGGAGCTAATTTATAAGTTAAAAGCAAATATTTTATCAGGTGTTTACCTGTTTTCTACAAATTTAGATGAAGATTGGAGAAAATTTAGAGAAAAATTTAATCCTATTATAGCAGGAGGAGGGTTAGTTTTGAATGAAGAAAAAGAAGTTTTATTTATATATAGAGGAAATAAGTGGGACTTGCCAAAAGGAAGAATTGAAAGAGGAGAAGAAATTGATGAAACTGCGATTAGAGAAGTAGAAGAAGAATGTGGTATTGAAAATTTAGTAATAAAGAAATTTTTGTTAAATACATACCATCTTTTTTTACAAAATGGAGAAAAAAGACTTAAAGAAACATATTGGTATTTGATGCACTCAAATTATAAAGGAGAATTAAAACCTCAAATAGAAGAAGGAATTACTGATGTGTGTTTTAAGAATGAAAAAGAAATAGAAGAAGCACTACAAAATACATACGCTAATATTAAACTAGTTTATAAAGAATACCAAAAAGACATATAAAATGACATTGTGTCATTGAACTTCCCTGTGTTTTTATTAATTACTGACAAATTATTGCTAAATTTCTATTGGCATACAGTTTGACTATCTCTACTCGTAAAATTGAATTAAAAATAAAAAAATAAATAGTATTATGAGTAAAATTATAGGTATTGATTTAGGTACTACCAACTCATGTGTTTCTGTAATGGAAGGAAATGAGCCAGTAGTAATTCCAAATGCAGAAGGAAAAAGAACTACGCCATCTATCGTGGCTTTCGTAGAAGGAGGAGAGCGTAAAGTTGGTGATCCAGCTAAAAGACAAGCAGTTACTAATCCAACTAAAACTGTTTATTCTATAAAACGTTTTATGGGGAATAAATTTTCTGAATCTTCTAAAGAAGCAGGAAGGGTTCCTTATAAAGTTGTTAAAGGAGATAATGATACACCACGTGTTGATATTGATGGGCGTTTATATACACCACAAGAAATATCTGCAATGGTATTACAAAAAATGAAAAAAACTGCTGAAGACTATTTAGGTCAAGGAGTTTCTGAAGCAGTGATTACAGTACCAGCATATTTTAATGATGCACAACGTCAGGCTACAAAAGAGGCAGGAGAAATTGCAGGATTAAAAGTTCGTAGAATTATTAACGAACCAACAGCTGCAGCTTTAGCTTACGGATTAGATAAAGCAAGTGATGATAAGAAAATTGTAGTATTTGATTTTGGTGGAGGTACACATGATGTTTCTATTTTAGAATTAGGAGATGGAGTATTTGAAGTATTAGCTACTGATGGAGATACACACTTAGGAGGAGATGATGTTGATGAAAAGTTAATTAACTGGTTAGCTGAAGAGTTTAAAGCCGAAGAAAACATGGACTTACGTCAAGATCCTATGGCTTTACAACGTTTAAAAGAAGCTGCAGAGAAAGCGAAAATTGAGTTATCTAGCACAACTTCTACTGAAATTAACTTACCTTATATTACTGCTACTGCAAGCGGGCCAAAGCACTTAGTTAGAACAATGACTAGAGCTAAATTTGAGCAGTTAATTGATGATTTAATTAAAAGAACTATTGAGCCTTGTGCTACTGCTTTAAAAAATGCAGATTTATCAATTGATGAAATTGATGAAGTTGTTTTAGTTGGAGGTTCTACTCGTATTCCTGCTATTCAGGAAGCAGTTGAGAAGTTTTTCAAAAAAGCACCAAGTAAAGGAGTAAATCCTGATGAAGTAGTTTCTTTAGGAGCTGCAATTCAAGGAGGAGTTTTAACTGGAGATGTAAAAGACGTTTTATTATTAGATGTTACGCCTTTATCTTTAGGAATCGAAACTATGGGTAACGTATTTACTAAGTTAATTGATGCAAATACAACTATTCCTACAAAAAAATCTCAAGTTTTTTCTACAGCAGTAGATAACCAACCTTCTGTTGATATCCATGTTTTACAAGGAGAAAGAGCAATGGCTGCAGATAATAAAACAATTGGACGTTTCCAATTAACTGATATTCCACCAGCGCAAAGAGGAGTTCCTCAAATTGAAGTAACTTTTGATATTGATGCAAACGGAATTATTAATGTTTCTGCTGCTGATAAAGCAACAGGGAAATCTCAAGATATTCGAATTGAAGCTTCTTCAGGATTATCTGATGAAGAAATTGAGAAAATGAAAGCAGAAGCAGAAGCAAATGCAGATGCAGATAAGCAAGCTAAAGAAACTGCTGAGAAAATTAATGGTGCAGATTCTATGATTTTCCAAACGGAAAAGCAATTAAAAGAATTTGGAGATAAATTATCAGCAGATAAAAAAGAGCCAATTGAAGCAGCTTTAGAGGAGTTAAAGAAAGCTCATGAATCTAAAGATTTAGCCCAAATTGATGCTGCAATGGAAAAGATTAATGAAGCATGGAAAGTTGCTTCTGAAGAAATGTACGCTGCACAGCAACAAGCTGGTGGAGCAGATGCAGGAGCTCAACAACAAGCACAGCCTGAAGGTGATGCTCAAGGTGATAATGTTGAAGA
>JBELFC010000105.1:0-1334 GCA_042093175.1 Tenacibaculum sp.
AATATTTTATTGCAGATGATAAATGGTAGAAAAGTAATTTTATTTTTTTTGAAGATCCTTGCTTAAGAATATGATAGACTTCTACCTCTGGGAAATACAGTTTCTTTTTGCCTATAAAGTCAATTTTTTTACAAATATCAATGTCTTCCATATATAGAAAATAACGCTCATCAAAACCTTTTATTTGTACAAAATCTTTTGTTTTATATAATTGAAAACAACCTGTTATATATTCAGGATAGAATGGTTTAGATAGGTTTCTATTTCTATATTGCCCTTTTTTAATACGACTAAAAAACAACGGTTTTAACAATCCAAATCGCCTTACTAATAACTCAATAATAGTAGGGTATCTTCTACATGAAAACTGGTGTTCTCCATTTGGAAACAATACTTTAGGAGCAATCATTGAAACATTAGTATCTATATTTAATTGAGTTATTAAATTAGGTATAACCTCCTTTTTAAAAACTACATCTGGGTTTAAAATTAAATGATATTGTGAGTAATTAGTAATGGTCTCAATTATTTGATTATGTCCTTTACCAAAGCCTAGGTTTTTTTTGTTTTCAATGTAAATTATCTCATCGTTTTTGAATTCATTTTTAAACTGAGAATTCTTTGTGTTGTCTATTAAATATAATTTTTTTGATATAGGAGATGATAAAAAGCTATTAATGGTTTTTTTCAATTCATTAATATCTTCTTTGTATAAAACAATTGAAGCCGATATGATTACTTGTTTTTTCAAATTTCTAATATGCTTTATCTTCTCCTTTAAAAACGTTAAAAACTGTTTGAAATATTATTTTTATATCTAACATAAGTGACCAATTTTCAATATAAAAAATATCAAATCTCACTCTATTTTCAATATCAATTCTATTGGTAATTTCACCTCTATAACCACTTACTTGTGCCAATCCAGTAATACCAGGCTTAACAGATTTTCTTTTCATATAATTTCTAACCTCTTTAGTAAACTTAAAAGACTGTTCATTCATATGTGGTCGTGGGCCTACAACACTCATTGAGCCGAGTAAAACGTTAAAAAACTGAGGAAATTCATCTAAACTCGTTTTTCTTAAAAATGCTCCAACCTTAGTAACTCTCGTATCATTTTTACTTGTATGAATTTTATCAGCCATACTATTTATACGCATTGACCTAAACTTATAACAAACAAACTCTCCTCCATATAACCCCTCTCTTTTTTGTTTAAAAACCACTGGTCCTTTTGATTCTAGCTTTATTAAAATAAATAATAAAGGATATAACCAAGACATTACAAACAAACAAATTAACAATGAAAAAACTATATCAAAACTTCTTTT
>JBELFC010000106.1:0-6257 GCA_042093175.1 Tenacibaculum sp.
AAAACGATATGTATAACCTGGAAGTACAATACTTACCCTGTATGAATATGGGTCTATTGTTCCACAATCTGCACAATCATCTGCACAAATAGGTAAAAAGTTTACTGAATCATTACTAGTTACATCAGGTCGTAATAACATATGCTCTACTAAAAACATTCCTTCTTCTGTAAAATCTTTTTTCATGAAAGAAACTACAGCAAGTAATGCCTCTTTTAAATCATTAAGACTCGTATGATACTTAAATTGTTTTGCTATAATATAATCAGAACTACTTTCTGGTTTCTCTGGATTGACAACATCAAATGAATATTTTACTGGAATAGAAGGTTTTGAAGGTGTTGATTTATGTATTCTTATAAATCCTATTTCTGTAGTATCTTTTACCCCAATTTCAAACGCTTTTTCTATTTCACTTTCACTAGTTTGAACTATTTGTAATACTGCAAAATATAATTCCTCTATAGCAAACGCTACCTTCGTATAGTTTTCTGTAGCTGATAATAAAATAGCACCATCATTATCTTTTAACCTCCATCTATAAACTGTTTTATTATGGCTATCTAATAAGTCATATACTTCAACATTAGTTTCTGTTAAATGCCTTCTTTTTTCATTAGAAATCCCCATTAAACGAGCTATACGCTTTTGAAATCCTGAAACATTATTTGTACTCCATAACCCATCTTTGGATTGTTTATAATAATTAAAACCCAATCCCCTGTCACTACTTATTACTTTGTAATCTTTTAAAAACGCTTCTTTATTTGATAATACAATTTCATCAGTAGCAGTTCCATACAAAGCTTTCATTATAAATGTGTACTCACCAAATCTTTCAGCAAAACGTGCTAATAAATGATCTAAAATGGAATTTCTTCTTTCTATATTATTATCAAACTGACTTAATAATAATTTTGTTAACTCAGCATCATTTGATTCTGGGTATTCATTAGCTATGGATTCAAAATCTTTAATATCTTTTATCGCTTGCGTAAAGTAAGTTCTTTTCTCTTGTCCACTAACAGACAATAGCGTTCTTACCTCTGATAAATGTTTAAAATAAGTTGCTAAAATTTGATCAAAGAAAGTTAAATATCCTTTTAATTGTTTTGCTTTTGATTTTCTTTCATTTGTAACATGAACAGACAATCCTTCTTGCCCAATCCCATACGTATCTGGAAAATCATTTTGAATTGTAGTATACTCATTTGATGCTACAACATTTCCTTTAGGAAGTGGTATATCTTTATCAGCATCAGCTATTTTTTGCGCTTCTTTTTCGTCTTCTTTTAGTTGTTCTAAATATGTATTTACTCTTTCATAGTTTAAATTTAAAGGAAGGAACCCTTTACTAAAATTAAAAGAACTCTTATCACATAAAACAGGTTTTTTATCTTTATCAATACAAACAACCCATTTATTTTCTTGAGTTAAATTCTCATCACAAAAACCAACTGAGATATCTTTAATAAGCTTAACTCCTTCAACATTCATAATCAATTTCATAATATCAGAAAGACGTACTTCTTTTCTCAAATCAGCCTTTTTAAGTTCCTCAGTATCAATAAATCCATTTTTTAATATGGGTCCATCAAATATTTCATCAGTAGTATATTCTTTATCTAACATTTGCTGAACAGAATAAACTTGTAATGAAGGCGATAAATAATTTTCAATTTCAAACAGAATAGTGGCATATATCTTTTCTTCATCTGCTTCAGGAACTACATCTACATTAGCACAAATAGCTATTGGCTGTTCTTCTACTTGTTTTACTTCAATTAAATCTTCACATAAATTTCTATTTTGATGATATATTGTTTTAATAGTTGAAAACAACTCATTTGAGTACCCTTCTTCTAAATCAACTAATAAAGTGTACAACCCTTTTAATTTGAATTTCTTTTGAAATTCTGGCAAAATATTAGTAAACTTTTTATAGGCTAATTTGTTGTTTTTACAATCTACATGTACTTGTTTATCATAAATTCGTAGCCAACAATTTTTGACTCCTTTTATATCAATAATTAGCTTTCTATAATCTAACTCATTAACTGGTTTAGACGGAAGAATTTCAGAAGCTTTATAAAACTGAGCTTGTAATGATAAATCAGGGTTTTTAGAAGCCAACAAATCTTCTAAAGGTGTATTCATTCGCATCCCTAAATCAGTAATTGCATAGCATAACATTTCTAAAATAGTTACTCCTGGGTCGTGAGAATTAAAATCAGTCCATAACTTACCTCCAAAACTTTCTAGATATGAAATTCCCTCTTTTCTTAAAAAAGAAAAATCTAAATCATCTTTAGTCGTAATATTTTTTGGAATACTTATAGGTTCGTTTATAACTGACATGTTTGTTCTATAATTTTTTTAGTTCCTTTACAGGTAGTTAATACTGTACTTACCATATGTTTTTTTGCTGATACTACTATTGACTTTGGATTACTAGGTGTAATCTTATAAATGGAAGCATCTCCATTCATTTTTACATTTTGTAAATAATCTACATAAGGTAGTTTTTCGATATAATCAATTAATACACTTTTATGTAGTGTAACTCCAAAAGTTATTTCTTTTGCTTCATCATAAGCCCAAGGAGATAAAAACTTTGTGATATCTAATTTTAATTGTTCTGTATAAAAATTATCGTCAAAACCTTTATAGAAGCTAACCTCTAATCCTATACTTACCTCTTCATAATTAGGATTCATTACTGCTGCATTTACATGTAATGTGTTTAATGAGTTTATATAATTCGTAATATTATTTAATGTTGCTTTACTTACTCTAGGTTGATAAATATCAAACACATTTTTATTTACCGTATCAGGAACTACTACAAGTGTAACATGACCTGCCGCTGTAAAACTTGTTTTTGAAGTATGGTTTAAACATTTTACTTTATAGATTTCAGGAAATTTTTGAAGAATTAAATGTTCGTAATCCCAAAGAGTTATAGCTCTATTCTTATGGCGAAGGCGTTCACTAATTCTTCGATAGAAATTATCATCAGATTCTTCAGTGCTTCCTCCAAAAGTATTATACGGTTGTGATATCGATTTAATTTGTGGTATACGAGTTACCATTTTCTTTATAGTACCACCAGCTAATCCATTTTTTAAATGACTTACTTCATTTGCATTATTTTTAAAAGTAGCAAGAACTGCCTGAGCATGAATATTAATAACCTTACATACTGCATCAAATGGTTTATTCATTTGAGCTTTTATCCAAATATATCCTTCTGGTAATAGTGTATTATTTAAATTAGCTTCTTTTGGTATAGAAAATTTTACAATTCCAGATTTTAAAAAGTTATCGATATTGTTAGAAATAATATCATTTTCAAGACTTTTCCATTTATTATTACATAAAATTGACCAGTTTACTTTTTCATTTTCTTTAAAGCTCTCCACCTCTGGATTTTCGCTTCCTTCAAGAACCTGAATCAATAAAGAAATATTTTGCTGAGGCTCAAGGTTTTCTATTCCTAAAAACAAATGCCCTCCCAAACAGTATTTAGGGACTAAAAAAGTTTGAATGGTATCATTATCAAAAATATCTATGATATTTTTTTCTTCTTGTAAGTGTGTTTTTTCTGCATAATTTTCTTCATGCTCTCCGAAAGGATGATCATGAAAAAGTTGAATTCTATTTTCATCTATTCTTACTTCAGACACTAATATAGTTTCTTCAGCTACATAATCTACTGTGATTGTTTCAACTAAAGGAGTGTAAGGCTCATTTGGAAGATTAACATCTTTATTTTCAGAACTAACTGCCAAAGCGTACAAGCGAGGATATAAATCATGAAAAAAAGATTGCTCTAATGTTAACTTCAAAGGTCCAGCTTTATGAACATCATAAGTATTACTTGAATTTACAGCTATAAAATTTCCTGTATAAAAAATCTCTTCTTCATCTCCATTTTCTATAACCTCTTTAGTAAACAATTTATTTACATCCCCTATTGTTTCATTCGCTTCACCAGCTGCATGTAACATTCTTTTTTTTGCCTTGAAAAACCCTTCATTTTCTATAAGTAAGCTTCTATTAGTTATTGCTTTTGCTAGCTCTATTCCGTATGTTTTAATAGAAGAATAACTTGATTTTTTTAAATACGCTTGGTACCAATTTTTGAAATCTTCTGGAGTATTTTTCCAACGTAAATTAACGGAGAAGCTTGTCCATTTTTTAGAAAAAGCTTCTTTATAATCAACACTAAAGTTAGATCCTTCAATAGGTCGAGTGGTAAAAGGATGGAACGGTTTTTTACTCTTTACCAAACCATTATCATTTTCAACAATTAATGATTTAGCTCCTTCAACAACAGTTTTTATTGTTATTTTATTAACTGTATTACTTGCTAAAAACCTATAAAAATCATACCCAGAATTGTTAGATATATCAAAAACAAAACGAACTAATGGATGCGTTGTTTTATATTTCTTTAATAGAAACTCTTCTTCATAGTTTACTATTGCTTCTGTATCTTCTCCTAAAAAAAATGTGAAACTTATTTCATCAGAAACTTCTAAATCACCATCATTTGTATTATTAATTGCTATTAGAGTAGGCTCTATCCATTTTTCTTTTCCACTTCCATACAACTTTAAATTTTCAATTAGCGTATCTACTTTAAATGATTCTTTTTCAAAATCAGTATCAAATTTAATGGTTATCGTTACTACTCGTTTTCCTTCTTGGAGCCATAACATAGGAGAAGCTATGCAAAACCCCATTTCTGCGTCTTGTAATTCATCTACATTTTTACCACTTGACGGATACCCAAAAGGGTGCCAATACGGTTCAGTTTCAAGAAGAGGTTCAGCTATACCATCTTTTGTGTTCGCTACATGACTTACTTTAGTCTTTTTTAAACTATTAGAATTTTTATTATAAATAGTTTTTATAGCCCCTACTTTGGCTTTGTTTACAATTAGATCTTCATCCGTTTTATACATTAAAGGGCTTCCTAAAATATCTTTTTTTGCATCTAATAACGTTTCCTTTTTAACCTGCTGATTCGTTATTTTTTTAGCTAATTCAAAAATTACATGAGCTTGATCTGGTATTGCTTCTTTTTTATTTACTTGCAGAATTTCTTTGTAATAAAAATCTAAATGACGTTTCGTTAACTTATTAAATCTTTCTTTTGAGAATTCTAACAACTTTAAGAAGCAAACAAATAAAGTTAAATGTGGAGAAAGTCTAGCTTCTTTCGTAAAATCATTAAGTATTGTTGTTATGTTTTCTTTTAGCTTTCCATATTCACGACTCCCCCTAAAAGGTACTTCAGATGTTGTTAGTTTATTAAAAAAAACTTTCCAATTTCCAGATGCTACTTCATGATTTTCTGTAGAGAAATAATTTAATTTCTCAGCAAAACTATACGCAAATAAAATCCAATCTTCAATCGTAAAATCTTGAAGTTCGAAATTTTCAGGATCTAACGCATCTATAGTACGCTGTTCTTGACCTGTTCCGTTTCGTTGTAATATATTAGGAATGATTTTACTCATGTTCTTTTTAATTTATATCTGTTCCTTCTCCTTTATAAAAAGGAAATACCACATTCGTTCTACTATTTGTAGCTCTAATCGTATACTCAATTTTTATAACCAACATTCCTTCTAAGGGATCAGTTTCTGAAACATCAATATGAATTACATCAATTCTTGGTTCATGATATAATATTGCAGTTTCGATTAATTCTTTTGCATAAGTTATAAGTGTTCTATCTAATCGTTCAAAAAGTAACTCTTGTAGGTTACAACCATAGTTTGGTAATAATACTCGTTCCCCCAATCTAGTGGTTAATAGTATTTCTAAACTACTTTTAATATCCTCCTCGTCAGATATCATAACTACTTCACTTAAATCATTAGAAAACTCTGGAGGAAACCCCCATCCTATTCCTAAAAATGCTTTCTTATTTTCCATTACTAATTATCCTATTAATACTGTAGGTTCTCCTAATACTATTGTGCCTCCATGTGAAGTACTATCTCCCATTCTTGCCGCTGGCATCCCTCCTATTAATACTGTTCCTGAACCTGCTACTATACTATCAGGTGGTCCAACACAAACTGCCATATCTCCAACTCTTGCAGCTGGTAAGCCACCAATTAAAACTGTTGGTTCTCCAGCTGGTAAAATTGGACCTCCAACATGAGGAACCACTCCTGTAACCATTGGACAAACATGCATATCTGTAACTCTTGCTGCTGGATTTCCCATTTACTTTACTT
>JBELFC010000106.1:6357-11629 GCA_042093175.1 Tenacibaculum sp.
TTAATTTATTTGTACTAATGATCCTTTTAAAACTGCTATCGCACTAGTGGATAGTTCTGCTCCTGCACTACCTTCTGCTTTGAATTCAGCATTTGCTGTTAAACTCACATTAGTTCCTTCAATAGAAACATCTCCAGAAGCTTTTAAAGAAATATCACCTGCACTTTCCATTGATATACCATCACTATTTATTGTAATTACATTTGAATTATCATCTTCAATAGTAATAGCATTTTCATCTTCATCAAGAGATATAATTTTTCCTGCTGGTGTTTCAATAGTAATTATCTTCTTATCATCATCAAACAATACTTTCATTTCGCTTCTTGTAATAATTCCTTTTTCATGATTATCATCTGTGGCTGTTATTGGCGAAGGTTTAGCACTACTATGTAACATTCCTAAAACAATAGCATCATTAGGGTCTTGATTAATAAAACCTACTATAACTTCATCTCCTATTTCTGGGCGAAAGAAAACACCTCTATTTTCTCCTGCATCTGGTGAAGCAACTCTACACCAAATACCTTCCTCTTCATTATTAATGATTGGAATTTGTACTAAAATCCTATCTTCACCATCTGGATCTTCTTCTAATTGAGAAACAATGCCTATTTGTAATCCTTGAATTGCAGGTAATAATCCTGATGCTGGTTTTGAAGAGATTTCAAAAGTTTCAGAAAACCATTCAGTTGATAATCCAAATTGAGCATTCGACACCCAATTTCCATTAGAAATAACATGTTGTACTCCTGTTACGTATACATTACCATTAAAGCGATCGCCAACTCCTTCTAATTTTAAAATTGTATTAGGCTTTACCGATGGAATTCCTTGAAATTTTACTCTACCTCTTACTTTTGCTAATTGTTGAAATAACCATTTTGCATCTGCCCAATCTTGTAATTCAGTATCTGTAATACCTCCTCCATGCCTAAGTTCTAAATTTTCTAAATCTATAATTTTATTTAAATCAGAAACTGATAAATTTCCGTTTAACGTAACTCCTGGATCTTTCCCTTCAACCTCAATTAATTCTTGATCAGTATGATTCCAACTATAAGCAGCTACTTTTTTTACTTGATGACGAGCATCTATTTCTGCATCAAAATCTAAAAGTGAGCCTCCAAAGGTTACAGTTTCTATTTCTGATTGACCAACATTTGGTTTTGCTATAGTAACAGTTCCATCATCAACAAAACATAATTTCCCATTGGCCTGCGCTCTTGAAATTAAAAAATCCCAATCAGAAGCATTATACTGAACTAATTCAGGGTGAGAATGATTAGTTGATTCAATTTCTTTAGATAATCCATATTCCCCTATAATCTCTTCGAAAATATCACTATCTGTACTTTCGTAGAAGTATTTACTTTTTCTACCCATTGTCATTTTAACAGCTTCATCTTTACATTCAATAACTAACTGTGCTGAATGAGCCCTAATTCTTAAATTATGTTTAATCACAATTCCTTTAAAAATAGTTTCTTCATCTGAATGATAACCAGCTGTAAGTTCAATCTCTTTCCCTGGAATAAGTAAGTTTTCATTACTTAATTTAAAATCTCGTTTAGAAGCGTCTCCATCAATTAAAACAATTTGAGCCGTTGGTATTTTATTTACCTCTTTAGAAACAGTGATGCTTTTAACCTCATATATTTTTGACAATTCCTCTCCTTCAATAAGTATTTTAAAAGTGGTTAAATCAGCACTTTTTGAAGTTTGTATGATTCCTGTACTATTCATTTAGGCGAATTTTTGTAATGGTGGAAAAAAAATTTCTTGACCCGATTTTAATTTTCTGAATTGCATAATCTTGTTTACCCTTGCTACTTCTAGATAATACTTAGAGTCTCCATAAATACGGTGACACATCAGGGGCAAGGTATCTCCAGATTTTACTTTACGATAATGGGTTAAATCTGGCGATTGATTATTTTCTTTAGCTATTCGTAAATCATCATCAATGGTACCTTTTACTTTTAATTTTGCATTCGCACGTAATGGAGTACCATCAGGAGCAAATAATCTATACTCTATTGAAAGATCTACTAAAGAGCCTTTAAACAAAAGCGCTCCCCATTTAATCATTAAATAATTAGGTTTGTGTTCTTCTCCTTTATACTCAAAAACAATCTTCTTAAAAGCTTCAATTTTATCGATAATACCATTCTTCAAATCACCTTTCCCGTCAATTACTCCACTACTATCAAATAGTAAATCTAAATCTAGCTCTTGTGGAGGTATTTTAGTGAATTTTGGTTGCCCCCCACTTGTTCCTTGTCCCTGAACTTCAGTATACTCTGGCTTGTATGCCACCATATATTTTTCAGGGTTTACCAATGTTGTAAACTCTCCATTAGCAACCTCATCATTAAATTTATCGTCTTTATAAGCTTTTATGACTAGCTTTTTTAATTCTCCTTGACTCATTATCGTTGTTTTTGTCTTTCAAGAATATCCATTACTTCCTCTACACAAGTTGCAACTATGGCTGCAGTATTACTAATATTTGTTCCACTAGCCTGTCCTTGTATTTCAGGCTTCTCATCTACATTTATTTTAATATGTAATTCTTTAATAGTAATTGGCATGGTTAGGTTACTTTAAAATAATTATACGTTAATTCAAGAGTTTCTATTACAAGTTTACTTTCTTCAGCATTAAAGTCGCCCACATTCCATTTAACTGGATATGCATGAACTATGTTCCAAGTTTGAATAGCTTGATGATCTTCTCCAAGTAACATAACATTTATATTTACTGGTTGAATTTCAAAGTTTTCTAATGCTTTCTTGCACCATTTAATAACCTCAGAATTTACTAGAACTCCTCTTTTTAAAACTAAATTTGGGTATTTTGAGCGTACTGGTATTTTATGCTTAAATCTATTTTCTCCACCTTCTGCAATTTCTTCAGTTTCAAGGTCTACTGAGAGCCCTGAAACTGATTGAAATGAGTTGTCTCCTTGTGAAGTTGAAATTGTTTCAAACTCTACTTTAAAACTAAAGCCTACTGGTGGATAGTAACTAAACATTAATCTATCATTGTTAATTTCTCTATTGCAAATTCAGCGCTTTGTATCGCTATTTCATTACCATCAGCTTTTAAATCTGTGTCTGAAAGTTTAATCAAAAATGCATTTGTACATTTCCAGTTTACAGATGCGTCACCGTTTTCATCTAATAAACTAATAGTTAAGTCTCCTCTAAACTGAGCTCCTCCTTCTTGTAGGTATACAGTTTTAGCCCATTGCTCATAAAACTCTTTACTTTTATCTGCAAATATTCCTCTCTTTATAGTAATATTAGCATACTCAAATAAACCAGGTTGTTTAGATTTATGGTACTCTCTATCTGCTCCTCCACGGTACTCAATCATTTTATTTTCAAAGGTTAACCCTGAAACCTCTGTACAGTTAAATTTAGCTCCTCCAAAATCTACAGCGAAGGAAAATTTACTAAATGGATATAATACTGACATAATTTTATTTTTTTATTTAATTTTATTTAGCGAGTTACTTATACTTCTTGCATTTTATGAGAGAATTTTAAAATGATAAATTCTGCAGGACGAACAACTGCCATTCCTATTTCAATAATCATATTACCCTCTAAAATATCTTGCGCTGTCATTGTTTCTCCTAAGCCTATATTTACATAAAAAGCTTTTTCTGGTGTAGGACCAGCTAATGCTCCAGCTCTCCATTGAAGTGTTAAGAAATTATCTATCATGGCTTTTACACGAATCCAAGTGTTTTTATCATTTGGCTCAAAAACAAACTGTTCAGTAGCTTTTTTAATTGACTCTTCTGCCATATTAAAGAAACGTCTTACTGGTACATATCTCCATTCGTTATCATTTCCTGCAAGAGTTCTTGCTCCCCACACTAAGTTTCCTTTTCCTACAAAAGCTCTAATTGCGTTTATAGATTTACCTGCAACTTCATCTACATTTAACCCTTGTTGCTCTTCATGAGAAACTTGAATCGTTGGCTCTACAACATAATTTAAACTTACATTTGCTGGTGCTTTCCATACTCCTCTATTAGAATCAACCGCCGCATAAATTCCCGCTATTGTTGAACTTGGAGGTAACACCAATGGTATGCGCCCAATTTCAGCTCTTACCTGATTATACAAACGATCATTTGTATTTTTAAGGTTTCTAAGAATAGTTGTTGTTGAAGGAAAAACTGTTGCATTAGCATTTAAAGCAGTTATTAACAAACTTAATTCTCCAGGAGTAATAAGTGTATCTATAGCTGTTTTTAAAGTATCAATTTCTAAAACATTAGCATCAATTTCATTTTTAATTTTAGTAGCTGTATCATCATCATTTAACCTATCTTTAGCTTTATTAAAATCAAGTACAACATCTTCAAGAATGTTTGTAATCCAAGTATCTAAAGCATTAGATTCTGCAACTACACTAGCATTTTTTCTTGAGATTGCTAAAGCAGCTTCTAGACTAGTTTTAATTGAATTCACATAATTTATTACATTATCTATAGATGCCTTAACTATTGGTGTATAAGCTGCAGCTGAGATTGCATCTGTAACATTAGCATCTGTGTCTGCTTTTAAAGTATTTAACGCTGTTTTTAAATCATTAAACTTAGCGGTATCGATATCATCAGAAATAGATTGTACTTGTGCTTCTAAATCTTCTTGAGCAGTAGATTTTTCAACTACTGAAATTTGAGATTCATCATAAGCGTAGTCTAAAATTGTTTTTAAAAATGGATAATATGCGGCTCCATATTTAACCTCATTTTTAATACTAGAAATTTTATTTCTTAAATCTTCTACAGGAGTAGGCGATTGTGTTTCATCATCATGCTCTGAATCAATAATTACAAAACGATCTTTTAATTTTAAACATTGCTTTAAAGCATCGTTATATAAACCATAAAAACTATCAGCATCTCCTATATTAGTAGCATCAGGAAATACAATTAGTGTAGCTTCATCTACTTTTTCAATAGCATCTAAACCTACTTTTAATTTTGGTTGTTCTACTATAGAAACTGTTGCATCTTCATCATCTATAACAGTACCATATCTACCAACAGAAACAATATAACACGGCCCTCCACCATTAGCAAAGAACATTTGAAGGCTATAATACATAAGGAATGGAGATCTATTACTTTTAGCCGGTCCTTCAGCAAAAATTTCTCCATTAACAACTGATACTTTTATACCTGTTTCATTTTGAGGCTTCCCAAAAAAGTTTTCATACTCTAACATTGAAGTAATACGAGTTGGTT
>JBELFC010000107.1:0-11516 GCA_042093175.1 Tenacibaculum sp.
AAATCACCAATAACATCTAATAATTTATGTCTAGCTGCTTCATTTGCCCAATGTAAATTTAAATTATCTAAAATACCATTTGACTTAACTGCTATATTATCCTTTTTAAAAGCCTTTTTTAACTTTTCCATTGTTGTATCTGATAATTCTTTATCAACATAAACAATAGCATTGTTAAGGTCTCCACCTTTAATTAAGTTGTTTTCTAATAACATTTCAATTTCATGTAAAAAACTAAATGTTCTAGCTGCTGAAATCTCTTCTTTGAAATCAGAGATTTTATTTAGTGTAGCGTTTTGAGTTCCTAATATTTTAGTTCCAAAATCTACCATCGTAGTTACTTGGTATTCATCAGCTGGCATTAATATTATTTCACTACCAGATTCTTCATCTTTAAAAGATATTATGTCTTTAACTACATATTCCTGTATTTCAGCATCTTGTTCTACTAAACCTGCAGTTTCTAAGGCTTCTACAAAAAATTTAGATGAGCCGTCCATTATTGGTGGTTCAGAAGCATTAATTTCAATAATTAAATTATCTATATCTAAACCTACTGCAGCTGCTAAAACATGTTCAGAAGTTTGAATTTGCACTCCTTTCTTCTCAAGATTAGTACCTCTTTGAGTATTTGTAACATACTCAGCTTTTGCTTCAATTGTTGGTGTACCTTCTAAATCTACACGAACGAATGAATATCCGTTGTTTATTGGTGCTGGTTTAAAAGTCATTGTAACCTCATTACCAGTATGTAATCCTACACCCGATAATGTTATTTCATTCTTTATTGTTGTTTGTTTTTTACTCATTTTTGTTTTGTTGAGTATTCAACTCTTTTTCAATTTTGTGAATAGTAGTTGCTATGTTTGGTAAATTTTTAAAATGTACGTAAGATTTATTATAGTCTGAATAATTAAAAGCTGGTGTACCTTGAACAACGTCACCATCTTTTAAACTTTTTCCAATACCTGATTGGGCTTGTATACGAACTTTATTGCCTATTGTTATATGACCTACAATTCCAACTTGCCCTCCAATCATACAGTATTCTCCAATTTTCGTAGAGCCAGCTACACCAGTTTGAGAAGCAATAACCGTATGCTTGCCTATTTCAACATTATGTGCTATTTGAATTTGATTATCCAATTTAACACCTTTTCTTATAATTGTTGACCCTAAAGTAGCTCTATCAATTGTTGAATTAGAACCAATATCAACATTATCTTCAATAATAACATTCCCAATTTGGGGTACTGCTTTATATTCACCATTTTCATCTGGAACAAACCCAAAGCCATCAGAACCTATAACACAACCTGAATGAATTTTACAGTTATTTCCAATTTGGGTTTCTGAATATACTTTTACACCTGCAAATAATGTACAGTTATCTCCTATAGTAACGTTATCTCCTATATAAGAATTAGGATAAATTTTTACATTTTCTCCTATACTTACATTTTCTCCTATATAACTATAAGCTCCTATATATTCTTTAGCACCTATTTTTGCTGAGTTAGCTATTGAATGAGGATTCTCTCTACCTTCTTTATTATTTTTTACTTCATTATAAAATTCTAATAATTTAGAGAAAGCTTTATAAGCATCTTCAACCTTTATTAGTGTTGTGCTAATTTCTTTTTCAGGTTCAAAACTTTTATTTACAATCGCTATACTAGCTTCAGTAGTATATAAATATGAATTATATTTAGGATTTGATAAAAAGGTTAACGAACCTGACTCACCTTCTTCAATTTTAGATAACTTCGATACTTCGGCTTCTGGATTACCTACAATCTCTCCTTCTAAAATTTCGGCTATTTGTTTTGCTTTGAATTTCATTAATCGCAAAAGTAATTATTTTTGTTTAATTACATCTTTTAATAACAAGATCATTTAATTTTGAACAAGTATTTTAGGGTAACAAAGGTAATATTTTACCACTGGTTTGGTTAAAGCTAAAACATTTAATTGATCTGACGCTTTAGCAATATCTTTTAATTTCCCTTTTTTTGTGTATATTTTTATTGGCTTGTCAGTATTATAAGCCTGATTTGATATTTTATTAGAAAAAACAAAATAGTTCAAGGCTTCTTTATCTAGATTTAGTCTCTTATTTACTTTAAGCATTGTTTCTTTTATAGACTCTTCAGTAAACGGATTCTCTTGTAATTTAATTTTAAGTAATTCTCTATTAACAATCATTTTAGACAAACTAGATAAAATTAAATCTTCATGATTTATCCATTCCTTTATAGATAATAAAATATCATAATCATCTAGTCTAGAAAAAATCTTTAAAGTTTCTTTAGTAAAATTATTCTTTGATATTGTATTGTATAAAAAGTGTTTTAAAGCCTTACTTGCAAACAACTCTACTCCATTAGATGCTAACTCTTTTGCTCTTTTTAATACATTAACTAATATACTTTCTGCTACAATTCCTGTTTTATGTAAATAAACTTGCCAATACATTAAACGCCTAGCAATTATAAATTTTTCAACAGAATAAATCCCTTTTTCTTCTATTACTAGTTCATCATCAATTACATTCATCATAGCTATTAACCTATCAGACGAAATATTTCCTTCTGTAACCCCTGTATAAAAGCTATCTCTTTTTAAATAATCTAACCTATCAATATCTAACTGACTAGATATTAATTGATATAAGAATTTCCTATGGTATTTACCTTCAAAAACTTCAATAGCCAAACTTAATTTCCCATTAAATTCTTCATTCAATTCTCTCATAAACTTTAAAGAAATTTCTTCATGAGAAATGCCATTAACAATGCTGTGTTCTAAAGCGTGAGAGAATGCTCCATGTCCAATATCATGTAGTAAAATTGCTATACACAAAGCATTTTCTTCTGCTTCTGAAATATTAACATTTTTAGTACGCAATACTTGAACGGCTTTTTGCATTAAATGCATACAACCTATTGCATGATGGAAACGAGTATGATTGGCTCCTGGATAAACTAAGTTTGATAATCCCATTTGAGTTATTCTTCTTAATCGTTGAAAAAAAGGATGCTCAATAATATCAAAAATTAGTGTATTTGGTATCGATATAAATCCATAAATTGGATCATTTAATATCTTTAATTTATTGGTTTTTGGCTTATTCAAAATAGATAATTGCTTCAATTTTAAGCAAAAGAATTATAATTTATTAACAAAACCAAATAACCGATAGCTTTATTAACGTATTTTTAGCTTTTACAAATACAACAAAACTTATATTTAGCGTTAAATATAAGCTAACACGATAAAAAACATATGCGAAATATAGATATACTTTGGGTTGATGATGAAATAGATTTACTAAAACCACACATTTTATTTTTAGAAAAGAAAAATTATAAAGTAACATCGTGTACTAACGGTACAGATGCTATAGACTTAGTAAATGAAGAAAATTTCGATATTGTTTTTTTAGATGAAAACATGCCTGGTATTACTGGTTTAGAAACTTTAGCTGCTATTAAACAAATAAATGCTAACCTTCCTGTGGTAATGATTACCAAAAGTGAGGAAGAGTATATTATGGAAGAAGCTATAGGATCAAAAATTGCTGATTACCTAATTAAACCAGTCAACCCGAATCAAATACTATTAAGCTTAAAAAAGAATTTAGATCATTCTCGATTAGTATCAGAAAAAACTACTTCTAGTTACCAACAGGAGTTTAGAAAAATCTCTATGGACTTAGCTATGGTTAATACATATGATGATTGGACTGATTTGTACAAAAAACTAGTACATTGGGAACTTGAACTTGAAAACATTAACGATACTGGAATGCTTGAAATTTTAGAATCGCAAAAAACAGAAGCAAATACTCAGTTTTTTAAATTTATTAAGAAGAACTATCAGGATTGGCTAACTAGTGATGATAAACCAACTTTTTCACATACATTATTTAAAGATTACATAATACCAAACTTAGATAAAGATCAAGGGGTTTTATGGGTGGTAATTGATAACCTTCGTTATGATCAATATCGAGTGTTAGAACCATTTATCAACAACTATTATAAAAAAGAAGAAGAACATTCATACTATAGTATTTTACCAACTGCTACTCAATATGCAAGAAATGCTATATTTTCAGGTTTAATGCCTTCTGAAATGGAGAAATTACATCCAGAGTTTTGGAAAAACGATACTGATGAAGGTGGTAAAAACCTATACGAATCTGACTTTTTAACATCGCAAATTCAACGTTTAAACTTATCATTACAGCACGAATATTACAAAATTGTTTCTTTAAAAAGTGGTAAAGATTTAGCTGACAATTATAATGGTACAAAACAAAACGATTTAACTGTGATAGTTTATAATTTTGTAGACATGCTTTCACATGCAAAAACAGAAATGGAAGTCATAAAAGAACTTGCAGGTGACGATAAAGCTTATAGATCTTTAACAGTAAGCTGGTTCAAAAATTCACCTTTATATGAAATTATTCAAAAAGCACAAAAGTTAGGACAAAAGTTAATTATTACTACTGATCATGGTACTATTAACTCTAAAACTCCTACTAAGGTAATTGGAGATAAAAATATTAGTTCTAACTTACGTTATAAAACAGGAAGAAGTTTAAGCTATGAAGATAAAGATGTTTTTGCTGTAAAAAACCCAAAAGATATTTTTTTACCATCTGTAGCCATAAACAGTCCCTTTATTTTCGCTAAAGAAGATTTATTTTTTGCATATCCTAATAACTATAATCACTTTGTTAAATACTATAAAAACACGTATCAACATGGTGGTATCTCTTTAGAAGAAATAATTATACCTTGTGGTGTTTACAATCCTAAATAAAATGAGAAAAACATTTTTTTTTGTTTTATTATTTACTTTTTATTTAAATAGTTTTTCTCAAAATCATTTTGATAAATTGAGTAAAGCGGCGATGATGTTAACTGAACAAAAAGTAACTTATGATCCAAGTTATTTTTCAATATCTTACCCCAATGGAGATATTCCTAAAGGTAAAGGTGTTTGTACTGACGTAGTTATTCGTGCCTACAGAATACTTGGTATTGATTTACAAAAAGAAATTCATCTAGATATGAAATCTAATTTTAATCTATACCCAAAAATCTGGGGATTAAGAAAAACTGATACCAACATTGACCATAGAAGGGTTCCAAATTTAATGACATTTTTTAAACGAAAGGGTACTATTAAAACAAATTCTAAAAATGCTAAAGATTACCTTCCTGGAGATATTGTTTGTTGGAATTTACATGGAGGAGTTACTCATATTGGGATAGTTGTTAATAAAAAGTCTGATAATAAAAAACATTTTATGATTGTTCATAATATAGGTGCTGGTCAAGTAATTGAAGATTGTTTGTTTAATTTTAAAATTATTGGTCATTATAGATATAAAAACTAAATTTCTATACTCACATAAAGTTCTTTATTTTTGTTTTTATGGATAAAAATTATTCTCTAAACGAAATACCATTAATAGCCAAAGAAGTTATTGAAAATTTACAAAATAAAATAGTTTTGTTTTATGGCGAGATGGGGGTTGGTAAAACTACTTTAATCAAAGAAATTTGTAAAGCTTTAGGTGTTGAAGATGTTGCTCACTCCCCTACTTTTTCATTAGTCAATGAATATCATACTAAAAATAATGGAATTGTATATCATTTTGACTTTTATAGAATTGAAAAAGAAGAAGAGGCATACGACATGGGAATCGAAGATTATTTATACAGTACTGAATTGTGTTTAATTGAATGGCCTGAAAATGTTAAAAATTTGCTACCTTTAGAGGCTACTACTATTCAACTTTCAATATTGGAAAGTGGTGAGCGTAATATTCAACTAAAAACTAACTAATGAGCTCTATTTCTTCGCCTTTTACCAAAGAACAATTAATGCCACAGCCTGAAATGCTTGAAGTAAAAAAGCAAAAAGGAGAACTTTTTATAGGCTTACCTAAGGAAACTCATTTTGAAGAAAAGCGAATTAGCTTAACACCTGATGCTGTTTCAGCTTTAGTAGCTCATGGGCACAGAATTGTTGTTGAAACAGGAGCTGGAGATGGTGCTAATTATTGTGATAAAGAATATTCAGATGCTGGAGCTAAAATTTCTTACGATATTAAAGAGGTTTTTGCTTGTAATATAGTTTTAAAAGTTGAACCACCTTCTCTTGATGAAATCAAGATGATAAACCCGCAAGCAGTTCTTATTTCAGCTTTACAATTAAAAACTCAAGACAAAAAATACTTTGAAGCATTAGCTAAAAAAAGAATTACTGCCATTGCTTTTGATTATATAAAAGATGATCATGGTGTATACCCTATTGTAAAATCACTTAGCGAAATAGCAGGAATTGCCTCTATGCATATAGCTGCAGAATTAATGACAACTGCCAATGGTGGAAATGGTTTATTATTAGGTAATATTGGGGGCGTTCCTCCAAGTGATGTAGTTATAATTGGTGCTGGTACTGTTGGTGAATTTGCTGCCAAATCTGCTATTGGACTAGGTGCTAGAGTTAAAGTTTTTGACAATTCTATAACTAAATTAAGAAAACTACAAAATTGTATTAATACTCCTATTTATACTTCTACAATTCAACCTAAAACATTAGCTAAAGCATTAATGAGATGTGATGTTGCTATTGGTGCTTTAAGAGGTAAAAACAGAGCTCCTGTAGTTGTTACTGAAGCTATGATTGAACAAATGAAAAAAGGAGCTGTTATTGTTGATGTAAGTATTGATAGAGGTGGTTGTTTTGAAACCTCTAAAATTACTACACATAGTAAACCTACTTTTACTGATAGTGGTGTTATACATTATTGTGTTCCTAATATACCTTCAAGATATTCAAGAACTGCATCTTTTTCTATCAGTAATATTTTTACTCCATATTTATTAGAAATTGCTGAAGAAGGTGGTTTTGAACATGCTGCACGCTTTGACAAGAGCTTACGAAATGGAATGTATTTTTATCACGGTATTTTAACAAACAAAACCGTTGCTGATTGGTTTGATTTACCATATAGAGATATTAATTTATTGTTTCTATAAACCTAATTATTAATATTATAACTTGGTAAATTAAATTCAAAAACACTTCCTTTATTTACATAACTATTTACAGTTATATTTGTTTTGTGGAGTTCCATTATTTTTTTAACAATAGCTAAACCTAAACCAATACCTTGTTCCTTATTGGTTAACGTAGCCTTCATGTGCCTATCAAAAATTAATTCTTGATCATGCTTATAAATACCTGGTCCATTATCTTTTATTTTAACAGACACATAATCATGTTTATTAGATAAATAAATGGTGATTTTACCATTATTTGGCGTAAATTTTATAGCATTATCTAATATATTCTGTATTGCTCTTTCAATTAATTTAACATCAGCCATTACTGGTGGTAGTGATGTTTTAACAATCATAGATATTTTTATATTCTTTTTTTTAGCTAATATTTCATACCGTTGTTTAATATCTAATATTAAACTAGTTAGATAAAAAGGTTCTAAATTTATTTCGATTTGGTTTATTTCAAGTTTAGAATACTCAAATAATTGATTTACTAAATTTGATAAATAACAAGCACTCTTTTCTATTATATCCATAAACTCTTTTCTATCATTAATAGCTATACTAGCTTCTTTTATTTTTAAAGTTTCTATATACCCTCTAATAGCTGTTAAAGGAGTTCTTAAATCATGCGAAACATTAGCTATTAATTCTTTTCTAAATTTATTTATCGATTCTTTTTCTTTAATATTATGTGCTATTGTTTGAGCCATATTATTATAAGTTACAGCTAAAACAGATAAATCAGAATTATATGGATTGGGAATTCTACTACACAGATCTCCTTCTTTAAATTTATTTACATGATGAATGATTGTACGTAAACTTTTAGTTAAAAACCAGATACTTAACCATCCTATAAAAACGGCAAAAATCATAGTTAATAAAGTTGTTCTAGTACATAATTTAAAAAAATAGTCGGTAAATAGTGAATCACAAATCTGTTGAAATTTTTGACTTGCCAATATTATATATATATAACCCTCCTTATTATTTTTCACAAAATGAGCTGCTGAAAATATTTTTTGCTTCCCTGCCTCTCTAGGATCATCCCCCAATATATACTGCTCATTATTTTGTATAAACTTTTTTACAGGTAATAAACTAATCTTTTTTAATGGCTTATTCGGGTTCGTATGATCTAATACTACTGAATACAAAATTTCTCCCGATTCATTTAATAAATACACTTCTATAGCTCTATTAACAGCCATCATGTCATGCATTATATCTCCAAACAAACTTTTATTTACAGAACCATCAGCTAAAAAAGGAGAATTATTTTTAAACTTCTCTTCTATTAAATGGTTTGCAATATTAGCATTAAGTCTTTGAGTAGTTTCACTATAAAACTTTTTAACAGAAAAAAAAGTTAGAGAAATATATACTATTCCTACAATAAAAATTAGTGTTAAAAATGTAAATCCTAATTTTAAAACTAATTTATTCGATACTGCTTTGTGATTTTTCATGGGAGGGTATCTTTAACTCTTCGTTAAACTTATACCCTACCCCCCAAGTAGTTAATATAAATTTAGGGGTTACCATATTTTCTTCTATTTTACCTCTCAATCTATTTATGTGTGAATTTACAGTATGTCTATAACCATCAAAGTCATATCCCCATACTAATTCTAATAATTTTTCTCTACTATAAACTTTACCTGCATTTGATGCCATCAAAATAAGTAAGTCAAATTCTTTAGGCGATAAATTTATTTCTTTATTTTTTAAAAGAACTTTACGCTTATCTATATTTATAGATAACTCTTTAAATATTAATTCATTGTTAGATTCAATTATTTTTTTACTTCCTGAAGTATTTTCAAACCTTCTTGTTACTGCCTTCACCCTAGCTAAAAACTCTCTTATACTAAAAGGCTTTGTTATATAATCATCAGCTCCTAACTCTAAACTTAATACCTTATCTAGTTCCTCAGTTTTTGCAGTAAGCATTATTATTGGAGTTTGTTTTACTAACCTAATTTGTTTACAAACCTCTATTCCATCAATATTAGGTAATGTAATATCTAATACAATTAAAGCAAAATCTTCATTTAACGCTTTCTCTAATCCAACATCTCCTTTAAAAGCCTTAATAATCGCGTAATTAAGGTCTATTAAATGAAATTCTAACAATTTAGAAATTGCAATATCATCTTCAATAATAAGTACTTTTTTCATTTACAAGTATAATAGCATAAAAAACTGGGGAAAGCTAACATATAAAAATTAGTCGTGATATAAAAATGATTTTTCTGTGATACTTCCGTGATACATATAAAAGTTCTTTACCTCATTAAAATTAGCTGCAGCTTTTTAATAGATCATAAATACTAACTTAAAAACTATTTTATGAAAAAATCAGCTTTATCACATAGTTCTAATTCTTTAGAATTATATAAACAAAGCAAAAAGATAAACCTAATAAACGAAGAGTTTAACTTTAATGCTATTAGTAATTTGTCCCCAGAAAATCAAAACCTATTTATAGAGTATGGTATTGCAAAAAAAACAACATCTACATTTAAAAGCGTTCTCAATGCTTTTGAATATTGGTTAGGAAAAACTCCTAACAATGTAGCTGCTTCATTTTTAAATGATACAATAACCTATAAAGAATTAGATAACGAAGCTACCATTTTAGCTCTTATTTTAAAACAAAAGGGGATAAAATCAGGAGACACAATAGGTCTATACACACATAGATCTATACATTTTCTAATTGGTATTATTGCCTCCCTTAAATTAGGGGCAATATATGTACCTCAAGATCCACGAATTGTACCACCTAAAATGTTGAAAAGCATTAGCGAAATAAGTAATCAAAAAATGATACTAACATTTTCAAATTATAAAGAAAATGTATCTTTTTTCTCTACAAAACAAACCATTTTAATTGATAAAGAATTAAAAAAGAAAATTTATAGAAACCTATATGGTAACATAAAACTTATTAATTATAAAAATGATAACATAAATAAAATTTGTTTTATTTTATTTACTTCCGGAACTACAGGTATCCCAAATGGCGTTCAAGTAACTCACAAAAACTTATGTAATATTCTTTTTAATTCCCCAGGTAATTTAGGTATAAAGCCAGGTATTAAGGTAGCACAGATACTGAATATTTCTTTTGATATGGCTGCTTGGGAAATTTTAGGTTGCTTAGGTAATGGGGGTACTTTATTAATAAGAGGTAAAGATATTAACGAAACTGCGCAAAAAGCTCATGTAATTATTGCTACACCAACTGTTTTAACAACAATCAACTATAAAAAATGTAAAAATATAGAAACTGTAGCAGTAGCAGGTGAACCTTGCCCTGTAATACTTGCTGATACATGGTCTAGAATATGTAATTTTTATAACTCTTGTGGACCAACTGAAACTACAATTGTGAATACAATGAAAAAATGTATTCCAGGGGCTAGTGAATTATCAATTGGAAAACCAACTCCAAACAATACTGTATATATTTTAAATGAAGATATGAGGCCAACAAAAATTGGTGAGGTCGGTATTATGTGGGCTGGCGGTGATTGTGTTACAAAAGGCTACCTAAACAATGATATTTTAAATGCTACAAAATATTTAGACGACCCTTTTGTTACACAAAACAGGAAAATGTTTAATACAGGCGACCTAGGAAAATGGAACGAATTTGGAGAACTTATTCACTACGGAAGAGTTGATGATCAAGTAAAAATTAAAGGCTTTAGAGTAGAATTAGATGCTATTTCAAAAATAATTGAGAGTTTCAAGGAAGTTAAAAGAGCAGTTACGTTAAAACATCAAAATTTTCTAGTTGCATTCATTTCCTTACAGATAAAAACTAAAACTAATCTTACTGAACTCTTAAAAAAAGCAATTGAAAAGGAACTACCTTATTACTATGTACCCAATGAATTTATCTTTTTAAATGAACTTCCTAAAACTTCTAGGGGGAAAATTGATAAAAGGGAGTTAAAAAAATCTTTAAATAAATAAATCATGGAAAACATCATATTACCTCCAAAAAAAAGTTTTCTATATAGATTAGGAAAACATCCTTGGTTAATACCATATCATCGTTTATTTATACTTATTTCATTAATAAATATTGGTGTTTTTATAAAGGCATATACCACTTGGAATTGGTTTAAAGGAGAAGGGATTGAAATTGATAAAATAGCCCAGATAATTTTATTCAATTTTGCCTTAGGTATCTTAATTAGACAACAATATGTTATTAACTTATTATTTAAGATCGCAACTAGTCCACCTAAAAATTGGCCATTATTTATAAGGAGAATTTGTGCTAAAGTATATCACTTTGGTGGCATACATAGTTCTTCCACATCAATGGGAACTCTTTGGTATTTAATTTTTGTAGGTTCACTATACTACCATTATTTAAATTATTTACCAGGTGTTAATATTGAA
>JBELFC010000108.1:0-11320 GCA_042093175.1 Tenacibaculum sp.
AATCTAAGTTCTTAAAGTTATTACTGAACCATCTTTTCCTATTTTTAAAATAGTAGATGGTTTGGTATCCTTTTGTTTCTCATATAAATGGTTAACTATAAATTCAGTTTTCAGTTTAACCTCTTCAGAAATATCTTTGAAAAGTTTAGGTGTATCTTCTCCACTAATATTAGCTGAAGTAGATACAATTGGTTTACCAAATTGACTAATTAATTTATGACAAAATTCATCTTTTACAATTCTTATAGCTACTGAGTTATCTTCTTTGTTAATTATGTTCCCAGAAATTCCATTTGGTTCTTGATAAATTATAGTAGTAGGTTTTGTAGAATATTTTATAATATCTACAACACCTTCAGGAACAAAAACATGCTTTTTTAACATTTCTAAAGAGTTTACAAGTACTATTAAACTCTTAGATTCTTTTCTTTTTTTTATTTTATAAATTTTAGCTACAGCTTTATCATTAGTAGCATCACACCCTAAGCCCCATACAGTATCTGTAGGATATAAAATTGTTTTTCCTTCTAAAAGAACTTCGCTTACCTTATCTATGTATTTCTGATCTATATTTGATTCCAATTTTTCTTAATTGAATTTGCTATATTAACATCTATTCTATCACTAACTGAAACTACTTTATTTCCAAGTAAATTAGCATACAAACCTGTTGATGAAACATAATTATATATCGTAATGTTTTTATTAAAGAACAACAACTCTTCTAAAATTACATTACTACCTAACTCTTTAAACTCTATATCTTTGTTTTTTCTAAAAACATTCTTTATTTCTAAAATTTCTGCTTGATCTTTAATTCTTAATTGCTCAGGATGAAATTTAAAAAACACCTTACTTTGTCTACTAACTCTTAAATGTTCAATAATTATTTCTAATAATTTTATACTTTCCTCTTGAGAAACCATATTATAAGTAACAATAGCATCAAAAACTAATATTACACAAGAACCAAATAAGTCTTTTTCTTTATAATTTGGTTTAGTATAAGTGGCTTGTAAAACTATTTTATCTTTACAGTTTTTGAATGCTTTATCATTAATACAAAAAGCTTTTTTAAACTTCTTATTTGTATAATCTAGCATTCTCATTCTTTTTCGGAACCCTGTTTTTGTTAAAAAAACATGTGAAGCTATTTTAAATTTACTGTCTTTATAATTATACGCTAACAATCCTTCTTCTATATAATTATAAGACTTACAATTATCAATACTAAGGATTAAGTGTATTAATTTTTCTCTTGATTGAGGTATATAAAATTCAAAATCAAAATTTAAAATTTCTGACCACTTTATTTTTATACCTATTTCAGATTCTTTTAAAATTGAATCATAACTAGGCATTTCATATAAAGTTACCCCTTCAATTGGTCTAGGCAATTTATAATTTCTATAAGTCAAAAAAACTAAGTTCTCCTTTTTTAATTTCAATTGACTTATTACCATTTCAGAAACTAAAAAAGTTATATGACTATGTATCCAAAAAACATGTTTCATAAAACTATCAATTAAATCCATTTTTACACCTTACAACTCCATTTTTAACTACATCTAAATATTTATTATAATTAATATTTTCATTACCTCTATCATTAAATTTATGGTGTAAATGAAAGCAAATAGCAACCATCTTTAGTTGTCGTTGTTTTATCCCTAGATTTGTTAATCTAGCAGCAAGTTCAATATCTTCATGTCCCCATCCATCCATATCATTGTCGTAACCATTCACAGCTATAAAATCTTTTTTCCAAAAAGCAAAATTACATCCTTTTACGTTATTTGATTTAAATTTATCCTTTCTAAAAACTGGAGCTAAAAATGGTATTCTAGTAGCATTTATCGTATTTTTAACATGCTTTATTTCTTCTTTTAAAACAAAAATCTGGCTATCTAATATGCTTTTAGTTCTATCTTTTAAAATTAAAGCTCTACTTCCTTTAATAAAGAATCCCTTTTTAGCATTTTTTTTATGATCTTGTATAAAATGTTTTTCTAATAATATATCTCCATCAATTTGAACAATATAATCAGAAGAAGAAGAAGCAATAGCTTTATTCATTATTATTGTTTTCCTAAAGCCTTTATCTTCATGCCAAAAATGTTTAACTGGAATAGTCAATTTTTGTTTCCAATCCTCAATTACTTTTTTAGTATCTTCAGTAGATCCATCGTCCGCTATTAATATTTCACTTGGTAACAGTGTTTGAGTTTCTACACTATTTAAAACCATATGAAGCGCTTGGGGCCAATTATATGTTGAAATCAATAACGCTATATCCATTTTCTATAAATACTTATTAATTCCTTTTTTACAAAACTTAACTCCATCAGTTTTTGTGCTTTCAAATACTGCTAAATTCTCTCCTAAAAATTCTTTTTCGTTAATTGGATGATCTATATGAAATATAACTCCTCCAAGTTTTAAAAACCTTTTCTCTACTCCTGAATTCAAAAGGCGAGCAACAAATTCCTTATCTTCAGGCCCCCAACCATAAAACGATTCATTATACCCATTAACTTTAATGGCATCTTCTTTCCAGAATGCCATATTACATCCATGAATTTCCCATCTTTCATCTCCTTTAACTTTATAGTTTTTTTCGAAATATTTCCAAACCAAAGGAAATCTAAATGAACTAAAAAAATTACTTACTCCTTTTGCGAAAATATTTATTGAAGCATTCTTTGTTTCTAGCTTATTTTTTGAAAGTTCAGAATCTAAATAAATTCTACTTGCTCTTACGAATGTATTTCTTTTTGCAAACCTATTATGATCTTTAATGAAGTAAGGATGCATTATTACATCTCCATCAATTTGTACTATATAATCTCCTGTAGCTTTAGCTATTGCTTTATTTCTAATTTCAGCTAATCGAAAACCTTTATCTTCATGCCAAACATGAATAAAAGGGACTTTAATTTTTCGTTTATATTCTTCTATTAAAACTCTAGTTTCTTCTTTAGAACCATCATCAGCTACTAATATTTCATCAGGTAACTCTTTTTGTAATAATATACTATTTAAAGTAAGTGTTAAGGCTTCTGGCCAATTATAGGTAGCTATTATTAAAGACGTTTTAAAATTTGTTTTCATAGATTAATTTTAACCTTAAGACCAACAAATATACTATATATAGATTATAGCTCTTTATATATTCCTTTAATTTTCTTTGCTATAATTTCGTCATTAAATTGTTGTACAAAATCAAATCCTTTATTCACCATCTCTTCCTTTTTATTTTTTGAATTTAATAATAATTCTATAGCTTCTTTCATTTCCTTTATATTATATGGATCAACATATAAAGAGTCAGGTCCTCCTGCTTCTGGAAACACTCCATCTTTTGAAGTTATAACTGGTGTTTTTGAGAATAAAGCTTCTATTATAGGAATACCAAACCCCTCAAAAATACTTGGATAAATGAAAACTTCAGCTAATTGATATACTGTAGATAGTTCTTTCAATGTTAACCCTTCTAGAAAATAGATTTTGTTTTCTAAATTATTTTTCTGAATATAATCTTCAATTTGAGTATAATATTTTGTTTTTCTACCAACAATAACTAAAGGAATATCTAATTCTTTTACTGCTTTTACAATACTCAACGCATTTTTTCTTTCTTCAATTGTTCCTACATTTAATAAAAAAGTATCAGGTATCTTATATTTATCAAGAAATTCCTTTTTTTCTATAACACTTCTTTCCTCTTTAAAAACGTTATTACAACCTTGATAAACTACTTCAATTTTTGACGGATCAATTTTTAAAAAAGTAATAATATCTTTTTTAGTCTGCTCACTAATCGCAATTACTTTATTGGCATTTTCCGCAGCATATTTAAACTTTTTAAAATGAATTTTTCTATCAAAAAATGAATATAATTTAGGATAACGCATAAAAATTAAATCGTGAATTGTTACTATCGATTTAATTTTATTTTTTTTTAAACCTCTTGGTATTTCACCAGATAAGCCATGAAACACATCTACTCCATCACTTTTAATTTGTTTTATTATTGCTGTTTGACGCCATAAAGAAGAATACTTTTTCCAAAATTTTGTATTTGGTAAAACCTCGTGCATTGATTGAGTTAACTCTAATCGATGGACCTTTTTTGGTTTCGGATTGTATAAAAAATACGTGCTTTTAGGATAAAATTTTGCTAAAATCCTTACAAGATCTCTACTATAATTTCCTAAACCAGTAGTATTATGAAAAACACGTTTAGCATCAAACCCTATCTTCATTTATTTATTATTTAATAGTGTTAATTCTTTATATCTTTTTGCAACTCCATAAGCCATTAAGTATGAAAATATAATTCCCTCTTTCCCATCTAAAAAACCTAATTTAAAAATGTAATGAATTAAAAATCTAATAAAAGGCTTTATATATAAATGAAATATTGTTACTTTTTTTTCTTTAGCAAATAACTCTTGTGCTCTAAGTTTTGCATAATAATTCATTTTTTTCTTAAAGTGAGTATAATCTTTGTATGTATAATGATTTATTCTACCTACTAAATTTTCTAGTTTTCCTGTTGCTTGTATTGTTTCATGAACAACACCTTTATAAAAACAATATTTCTTATTAAAAAGACGAACTATTTTACTAGAATAGCCTCCAAACTGAAGCCTTTTATTCTCAACGTAGCTGTTTCTTCTTATATAGAAGCCTACATAGTTTAACTCCTTAGAAAATATCTCTTTAATTTCTTTCCTCAACTCATCTGTAACTTCCTCATCAGCATCAACAATCAAAACCCAATCGTTTGAAGCTTTTTGTATTGCATAATTTTTTTGTGATGAAAAATCATCAAACTTCCTTTGAAGTAAAGTTACATTGTTCTTTTCAACAATACTAACTGTTTCATCAGTACTATATGAATCAATTACAATAATTTCATCTGCAAAAAAAACAGAATCCAACGCTCTTTGAATGTTGGATTCTTCATTTAATGTAGGTATTATTACTGTTAATTTGGTCAATTATCTATTTTTTGTCAAATATATTATTTTAAAAACTTAGATATGGCATATATATTTCCCAAATACTTAAATTTATTTCTAAACTGCAACATCATACTCACGTAAAGCATCGTTTAAAGATGTTTTTTTATTAGTACTTTCTTTACGTTTACCTATAATTAACGCACAAGGTACTTGATATTCACCAGCTGCAAACTTTTTAGTATAACTTCCCGGAATTACAACAGAACGAGCAGGAACTATACCTTTCATTTCAATAGGTTCATTTCCTGTAACATCTATAATTTTCGTACTCATTGTTAGTACAACATTAGCTCCTAAAACAGCTTCTTTTTCTACTTTTACACCTTCAACTACTATACAACGAGATCCAATAAAAGCACCATCTTCTATAATCACTGGTGCAGCTTGTAAAGGCTCTAATACACCACCTATACCAACTCCTCCTGATAAATGAACATTTTTACCAATTTGAGCGCATGAACCTACAGTTGCCCATGTATCAACCATTGTTCCTTCATCTACATAAGCACCAATATTTACATAACTTGGCATTAAAATTGTTCCTGATGAAATATAGGCACCATGACGAGCTACTGCATTTGGTACAACTCTAATTCCTCTTTCTTTATAATTTCTTTTTAATGGAATTTTATCATGATATTCAAAAATACCTGCTTCTAATGTTTCCATTTTTTGAATAGGGAAATACAATACTACAGCCTTTTTTACCCATTCATTTACTTGCCAACCATTTTCTATTGGTTCGGCTACTCTTAAATCACCAGCATCTAATAAATCGACTACCTTTCTAATAGCATTTATAGTTTCTTCTTCCTTTAATAAATCTCGGTTATCCCAAGCTTTTTCTATAATAGATTGTAACTCTGTCATCTTTAATTAATTTGCTACAAATATAATTTGTGTTCCTGAATTAAGCACGAAGATACATTTTTTAAACAGATAATTTACTCTTGTTAAAAATCATTACTTTTGCCAAAAACAGAAAGTATGGGCCGTGTTTTAGCCATTGATTTTGGAAAAAAAAGAACAGGTATTGCAGTTACTGATGAGTTACAAATTATTGCATCTGGATTGACAACTGTTGATACTGATAATTTAATTTCTTTTTTAAAAGATTATATTTCAAAAGAAGCTGTTGATTTGTTTCTAGTTGGTAAACCAAAACAATTAAATAATACTGATAGTGAAAGTGAAGTTTTAATTACTCCTTTTCTAGAAAAAATTTCAAAAGCTATTCCTAATATTCCAATAAAACGTATTGACGAACGATTTACCTCAAAAATGGCTTTTCAAACAATGATTGATAGCGGTCTTAAGAAAAAGCAACGTCAAAATAAGGCTTTGGTTGATGAAATTAGTGCTACAATCATTCTTCAATCTTATTTATACAATAAATAATTTTATACAAACACCTTTCTTTGTATTTTTGCCGACACTAAAAAATAAATAAATGATTTTACCAATTGTTGCATACGGTGATCCTGTATTACGTAAAGTAGGAAAAGATATTGATGCTGACTATCCTGAGTTAAGTAAATTAATTACTAATATGAAGGAAACTATGTATAACGCTAATGGTTTAGGGTTAGCTGCTCCACAAATTGGAAAAGATATTCGTTTGTTTCTTATTGATGCATCTCCTTTTAAAGATAATGAAGAACTTGATGATGAAGAACGTGAGGTCTTAGGTAATTTTAATCGTGTTTTTATCAATGCAAAAATTATAAAAGAAGAAGGAGATGAATGGGCTTTTAATGAAGGCTGTTTAAGTATTCCGTCGATAAATGAAGATGTTTGGAGACAAGAAACAATTACAATTGAATATCAAGATGAAAACTTTAACAAACATACTGAAGTATTAAGTGGTTTGGCTGCAAGAGTTTTTCAACATGAATATGATCATATTGAAGGTATTTTATTTACAGACAAACTATCTTCATTAAAGAAACGATTAATTAAGAAAAAACTAGAAAACATTTCGAAAGGAAAGGTTAATGCTGATTATAGAATGCGTTTTCCTAATGCTAAGAGAAAATAAAAATAAGACATTAATATATAAATATATGGAGTTTAACAAAATTATATCTGTAACTGGAAAACCAGGTTTATTTGAAATTTTATCGCAAACAAAAACTGGAGTAATCGTAAAATCAATTACTGATGGTAAACGTTTTCCTATTACAGCTACTCATAACGTAAGTTTATTAGAAAACATTGCAATTTACACCTATGAAGAAGAAGTTCCATTAGCAAAGGTTATAAAAAACATTGCTGATAAAGAAGATGGAAAAGAAGCTATATCTCATAAAGAAAGTTCTAATAAACTTGTTGCTTATTTTAGTGAAGTTTTACCCAATTTTGATGAAGAACGCGTATATGCTTCAAACATAAAAAAAGTAATACAATGGTATAATTCTTTAGTAAAAGCTGGTTTTGATTTTAGTTCTTTAATTGAAAAAGAAGCTATTTCAGAAGAAGAAGAATAATAGAACATGAATACTCGAAAAAATCAATTAGAAGCTTTTAATCGTTTGTTAGATATTATGGATGAACTTCGAGAGAAGTGTCCTTGGGATAAAAAACAAACCTTAGAAAGCTTACGTCATTTAACTATTGAAGAAACCTATGAGTTAGCTGATGCTATTTTAGATAATGATTTAGAAGAGGTAAAAAAAGAATTAGGCGATGTGCTTTTGCACATCGTTTTTTATGCTAAAATAGGAAGTGAAAAAAAAGCTTTTGACATTGCAGATGTTGCAAATTCAATTTGTGATAAATTAATTAATAGACATCCTCATATTTATGGTGATATAAAAGTTAACAATGAAGAAGAAGTAAAACAAAACTGGGAAAAACTTAAGCTAAAAGAAGGTAAAAAATCTGTGTTAGAAGGGGTTCCTAAAAGTTTACCTGCCTTAATCAAAGCAAGTAGAATTCAAGATAAAGTTGCTGGAGTTGGTTTTGACTGGGAAGAACCACATCAAGTTTGGGAAAAGGTACAAGAAGAAATATCTGAACTTAACGAAGAAATTAAAAATAAAAACCAAGAAAAAACTGAAAAAGAGTTTGGTGATGTATTATTTTCAATGATAAATTACGCTCGATTTATTGGTGTTAATCCTGAAAATGCTCTTGAAAAAACTAATAAAAAATTTATAAATAGATTTCAGTTTTTAGAAGAGGCCGCAAAAAAAGAAGGCAAAGAATTATCAAACATGACTTTAAGTGAAATGGATGTTTATTGGGAAAAATCAAAGGCTTATTTTAAATAACTAAGGTTATTTCATCTTCTTTTTTAGTAAAATAAATTATAGTGATTTCATGTAATTAATAATAGCCTTTCTAATATCAAAAGCTTTTTCTACATCTTTTGGTTTATAAATAGATAAAACTTCAGGGCTTTTATTTGATAAAAAAGGAATATCAAACCCTTTTAAAAGGTAATCAGAAAAAGCTACTTTATATACTTTAGTTTCATCTATTTTTTTAGCCTTTACATACCAATTACCAGATTTCTTTGATACATTATAACGTTGTAAAAATGCACCTGTACCGGAAGCTGATAACCCGAAGTCTAAAACTTTTTTAAGCAAACTTCCTTTTATTTCAACTTTCAATATAGATCCTCCATATGGCAATACTCTAAAAATATCGACTGCAGTAATTTTACCTTCAAGCACATCATCAATTCTAATAGACCCACCATTAACCAAAGCACAATCAACGTCTTCACCATAAGCATAGCTCATAGCTTTAGTTATCATTTCTCCCATATTAGTTTGAACACTCCTTACAGGAGTATCCCTTGCTTCTAAAGGCTTTTTAGCATTGAAAACAACTTCATTAGGGTTCGATACTACTTCTTTAATTTTTGTATTTAAAATTCTTTCCCATTTACTAACAATATTCTCTATTTTTTCATCTGAAACAATTGATTGATTGATTTCTTTTAATTCAGATTTAACTTTTACTTTTTTTGTTAATCTATCATATTCAAATCTATGAATGTAAACTGTTTTAGCATTTGCATCAGCTTTTGCAATTATTACATTATCTATATTCTCATAACTATTTGTATGTTCATGTCCTCCCATTATTAAAGGTAAATCAGGGAGTAATTTTGCTATGATTCTATCATGTTCAATCTTAACATGCGTTAAACCTAAAACAATGTCAACTTTTGGTTTTATTTCATTATAAGCTCTCTTTACTTCTTTAAACATATCACCGTAAAAAACATAATCTTTAGGATTAGATGGTATGCAAACACTAATAAAACCAACTTTTAAAATAGAACCATCAGAATTTGTAAATTCTCTTATATAAGAATCTTTAAGAACTTTCTTCTTTTGATTCTTTATTTTATGAAAATGTTCATTTTTTTTGATTCCTTTATGAAGAACATTTCCAGAAATCCAATCAAAATTACTTTCGTTTAACCTTTTTTGTAAATTAGTATAACTTAAATCAAATTCATGGTTACCAAAAGCTACTAAATCAAAATTCATGGCATTCATTACTTCAACCATTTGCTTACCCCTAACACGTTCTCCATTTATTTTTAATGTACCAAGTAAAGAAGGATTTAAAAAGTCGCCAGCTAGAACTAACATTGAATTTTTATTCTCTTTTAGTACTTCTTGATGAATAGTTTCAACTCTAGCCATACCTCCAAATTTTCCATTTTGAATTGGAGCTATTTCATATACGTCATTAAGTTGTACTATTGAAAAATAAGTTTTGTTTGGTGCTTTTTTAAATGAGTAGTTTGATTGTTTTAGTAAAGCTTTAGATGCTTTATTTTGTGTGCTACAACTAAAATAAAGTAGTAGTAATGGTAAAAAGAAAAATAAGTGCTTTTTAAGTTTCATTAAGGCTAATTTTAAAAAGCCAAAATTACAATATTAATGAACATAATAACGTGTATTATATCGTATTAATTTTCTGTAAGCGACTAATTCTGGAAATTGATAGAAGAAATTTATTTTCTTTTGTGCGATTGTTTTTGGATTTTTTACTTTTTTCTTTAAAACAAAATATGTCCAACTTTCAACTATATCTTCTTCAGGACTTTCTGCTGCATAATCTGTAACAAAATCTGCAAGATTATCAAAATACAGTCCATTTAATTTTTCTACACAACTTTCTTCTGTAAAACAATGCCTTTCCTTTATAACATCCCATTTCTCTAACAATCTCCCCTTCCAAAACAAAGACACAAACCTATTTAAATAACTATTTTTGTATGCCTCACCTTCTAAAGTAAGATATAAACCTCCCTCATCTTGAAGTATTTTGTTGGTTGGTTTTATCTGAGTATTGTTAAGTGTTAATAAATGCCCAAATTCATGAACTAAAGTATAAACTGATTCTTGTAGTCTTTTTTTGTTTTTTGATTTAAAATTAACATCTAAAGTATCAATAACTAATTGCCATTTATCATTTTTTGAACTTAAAGCTCCCAATGCACCAGTTTTTTCATCTAAACCATCAGAAATAAGCACTAATTTTTTAATGTACTTTTTTGTGATTGATTTAGGGAAAATCTCGTAAAAAGTTTGCCAATGAAGAGCAGCAAGTTTGTCATTTTTAGAATAGTTTTTAATAAATCTACCATTCCTTATATTCCACGTTCCTATATTTTCATCATCTGAAGAATAATGAAAAAAAGAAAAAGTAATAAAAAAAGCAACAACTATAAATTTCATAATTCTAAAAAACTTCAAGTGCTTTGTTGTATGCACTTTCAAAACTCATTGGTTTAATATTAGTATTAACTTTATTAGAGGTAAAATAAGACAACAATTTCTCTGTTGGCATATTACCTGTTAAATCATCTTTAGCCATAGGACAACCTCCATAACCTTTTATAGCTCCATCAAAACGCTTACAACCAGACCTATAAGCACTATCAACTTTTTCAAACCAAGTGTCAGGGGTTGTATGTAAATGTGCTCCAAATTCTATTTCAGGGTATTGAGGGATTAAATTAGTAAACAGATACTCAATTACTTGTGGGGTTGAACTACCTATTGTGTCAGATAAAGATAACACTTTCACTCCTAAATTACAAAGTTTTTCTGTCCATTCTCCAACAATATCAACATCCCAAGGATCTCCATAAGGATTTCCAAATCCCATTGATAAATACGCTACTACTTCTTTATTCGTTCTTGTAGCAATAGACAAAACTTCCTTTAATGTATCTATAGACTGCTCAATTGTTTTATGAGTGTTACGCATTTGAAAATTTTCAGATATAGAAAAAGGATATCCTAAATAATCAATTT
>JBELFC010000109.1:0-11185 GCA_042093175.1 Tenacibaculum sp.
TCAAGCGGCTTTTAATGCTTTTTTAAAAACATTAGAAGAACCACCAGCGCATGCTATTTTTATATTAGCAACTACTGAAAAGCATAAAATTATACCTACTATTTTATCACGTTGTCAAATTTTTGATTTTAAACGCATTGGTGTTTTAGATGCTAAGGAATATTTAAAAACTATTTGTGCTAAAGAAAGTATAACAGCTGATGATGATGCTTTACATATTATAGCACAAAAAGCAGATGGTGCTATGCGTGATGCATTGTCTATTTTTGATAGAGTAGTAAGTTTTTCAGGAACTAATTTAACGCGTGAAGCGGTTACTCAAAACTTAAATGTTTTAGATTATGATGTTTATTTTCAAATAACTGATTTACTATTAGAAAATAAAATTCCTGAAGTTTTAATGGCCTATAATACAGTTTTAGGAAAAGGCTTTGAAGGACATCATTTTATTAACGGTTTAGCTAGCCATTTTAGAGATTTATTAGTTGCTAAAGATACTGCTACAATTGCACTTCTTGAAGTAGGCGACTCAACTAAAAAGAAATATTTAGAGCAAGCAACCAAAGCTAATATGCAGTTTTTAATACCTGCAATTGATAAAGCTAATGATTGTGATTTAAAATATAGGGCTAGTAAAAACCAACGTTTGCTGGTTGAACTAACATTAATGCAAATAGCCTCTATCACTTTTGATGGAGCAAAAAAAAAATCTAGCAACTACATAATTCCCGCTACTTTTTTTACATCATTATCTCCAGCCAAGCCTAAAGTAGTTAAACAACAAGTTGATACAATTGTAAGGGAAGCTGTTTCAAACGCTAAACCTGTTTCTCCTAAACCAAAGGAAATTAAACCTAAAGAGGAATCAACTAAACCCCTACTTAAAAATATAAAGAGACGTACCTCTGCCCTATCTCTAAAAAGTATACATCAAAAAAAGGAGTATAAAAGTACTCAGGAAGAAGAAAACTATGACAATCACCCTAGAACACCTTTTACTCAAGAAGAGCTAAAAGATGCATGGAAAAAGTATTATTTTAAGCTACAAGATATGGGGGAGCGTAGTATTGCTGCAATTATTGCTTCTGACGAACCCCAATTAAGAGAAAAGTTTCAAGTTGCAATATCCTTACCTAATGATTTAATGAAATCTCAGTTAGAAAAAGGTAAACGTAAATTATTAACTTTTTTACGTGAAAAACTTAATAATTATGGTGTTCAAATTGTTATAACTGTTAATGAAACAGTAGAGAAGAAATTTGCTTATACACCACAAGAGAAATACTTAAAATTAAAAGAAAAAAACCCTCTTCTAGAAAAGTTGAAAAGTACTTTTGGTTTAGATGTTTAATTTTTTTTAGTAACAAAACAACTTTTTGTGATACTAATAATTCATACTATTAAATTATTTTAAAATTAAAATACTATGAATTATATTTTAGGTGTTGCTTTTATATTAATTCTACTTTTTTTAATTAATAACTTTCTAAAAAAAAAGCAATTAATTAAATTCAGAAAACATCTTTATAATAATTGGGGTAAGAAAAAAGAAAACGAATACTACAATTTTTATGTTATAGAAAAGTATTTTAAAAACAATCCCCATAAAGACAAAGCGTATCATATAATTACTGAAAAAAGTAAAATAGATATTGATATTGATGATGTATTTAAATTTATAGATAGGACAGTTTCAAAAGTTGGACAGCAATATTTATACTTTAAATTAAGAACCATTGATTCAATAGATAACTTATTAAAATTTGAAGATTTAACTTCATTGTTTCAAAAAAACAAAGACCTTAGTATTTCATGTCAATTAGAACTTTCTAAACTAAATAGTAATAATTCATATTACTTAGAAGAATTAATTAATGGAAAACAACTTACAAAACCCAAATTTTTATGGTTAGTTAAATTATCAACTCTAATATCTATTACTTCATTTGTTGTAATGTTCTTCTATCCTATTGTAGCTCTATTATTAGTACCTGTTTTAGCTGTTAACATGGTTTTACATTATAAAAACAAAAATAATATAGGATATTATTTAAATGGTGCTTATCAGCTTTCAAGGGCTTTAAAAGTAAGTAAATCATTAAGTAAAATAAATGAAATATCTTATCATTTTGAAAACTTGTCATTTATAAAGAAAATAAATTCAATAAAATTCAAAACAGAATTTATTGCTTTTGAAAAAAACATTGACAATGAATTTTTATTTACTTTTTGGTTTGTTGCTGAAATTTTTAAGATTTTATTTAATATTGAATACCTAGCTTTCTATAGCTTTGTTGGAGCCATAGAGAAAGAAAAAGAAAGTATTGATGATATGTTTGTTTTTATAGGTAAAATAGATGCTGCTATATCAACCGCTTCTTTAAAGTCAGGAAATCTTAAAACCTGTACTCCAGAATTTAATAAAAATAATGTTTTAAAAGCTTTAGAGATCTATCATCCACTTATAGATAATTGTGTTGCTAACACAGTTAACTTAACTAATAAAAGTATGTTGTTAACAGGCTCAAACATGTCAGGAAAAACTACATTTATTAGAACAATAGCTATAAATAGTATTTTGGCACAAACATTACATCTTTGCTTTGCTAAAGAATATTCTGCACCGTTTTATAAAGTATTTTCGTCAATTAGAATAACAGATGATTTACTAGATAATACGAGTTACTATTTACAAGAAGTTTTAACTATAAAAGATTTAATTAAAGCTTCTGAAGATAAACATCCTTGTCTATTTGTTTTAGACGAGATATTTAAAGGAACCAATACAGTTGAAAGAATATCTGGTGGAAAGGCTATTCTTAAGTATTTAAATAAATTACAACATACAGTTTTGGTTTCTACCCATGATATTGAACTCACTGAATTATTAGTAGAAGAAAACTATGATTTATTTCATTTTAGTGAACAAATAGAAAATGAAAAATTAGTTTTTGATCATAAAATAAAAAATGGAAAGTTGAAAACTAGGAACGCAATTAAAATTTTAGATTTATACAAGTACCCTAAAGAAATAATCGTAGATGCTAGAGAGGTAGAAATTACATTTAACAAATAAATTAAAAAAAAACGTAACTAAATACTAGTTAATTTTTTTCCATTTATCTTCATAAGTTGGAGCTATCTTTTGTAATACTTGAATCATTTTTTGCTGATTTCTAGTAGGCTTACCGTCAGAAAAAACATTTACTATTTCATCTCCTTTGGCATCTAAAAAAATTCGGATCATGTAATTACCCACCGTAATATTATGAAGTCTATCTAGTTGAATTACATTAGTTTCAATTGTTTCTTTTGCTTTATCTTTATTTTCAGCAAAGCTATCAAAACCATTTCTATGGTAATTATAATATATATTTCTAAGTACAGTAAACTTTTGTGATAATAAATTATCTATTAAACTAAACCTATTCTGTTTACCTATATTATTTTGCCATCCACTTTCTCCATTAGATTGAGCTTGTAGCATAGCATTTTCAGCTTGTTTTAAATACTTTTCACCACCTTTTTTAGCAAATGTATCTGCATCAACTCCTACAATTACATACGCATAAAATGCTATTACAGAAACTAAATTAGAGTCGTATGAATTTGGATTGTAAATTAATGGATCAAATTCATTATACTTAAAGTTAAAATTAATATCATTAATATTCAATATAGGAGTGGTATATGAAGATTTATAAACTGGTCTAGTAGCCTGGATTTGTAAACTTGCTGAAAAATTATTACCGTTTTGTTCGTTTATAATAATAGTAAAAGCACAATTTATACGTTCTTGAATTTTAAACGTTTTATTGGTCCATTGCTTTTGATTTATAAACTCTGTTAAAGAACTTTGTAAAGTTTCATAAACCTGCTTATTAGAACTTTGAATTTTATCAGAATTAATAGTTACTAGAGCATTTAATTCTTGTGAACTAACAGCTGTAGTAACCAATAATGTTAAAGCAAAAATGAAAAACTTACGCATATAATTTGTTTATTATTTCGTTAATAATGTCTTTAGAAACTTCTTTTTTAGATTTTAATTCAAATACATTTTGATTAAAATCAACATCAATAATATTAATTTTATTAGTATCAGTTGCAAATCCAGCTCCTTCATCTCTTAAAGAGTTTAGTACAATCAAATCTAATTTTTTTCGCTCTATTTTGCTTTTTGCATTTTCTACTTCGTTATTCGTTTCTAATGCAAACCCTATTAATAACTGATGCTTTTTTATTTCTCCTAATGATTTTAATATATCTTTAGTAGGTTCTAATTCAATAGTTAACGCTGCATCCTTCTTTTTTATTTTCTGAGTAGCAATATTTTTTGGTTTGTAATCTGCAACAGCTGCTGCCAAAATAGCAACATCAACATCAGCAAAGTACTTATGACAAGCAATATACATATCTTCAGCAGACTTTACGTCTATTCTATGAATAAGTGAGTGGTTTACTTTTTGAAATGATGGTCCTGAAACTAAAAATACTTCAGCACCTAAATTAGCTGCTGTCTTTGCTATTTCAAACCCCATCTTTCCTGAAGAATGATTACCTATAAATCGAACTGGATCAATTGCTTCATATGTAGGTCCAGCAGTTATTAAAATTTTCTTTCCTTTTAATGGAAGTGTTGATAAAATATCATTTGTAATAAACGAGACAATATCTTCTGGTTCTGCCATTCTTCCCTCTCCTACCAATCCACTAGCTAATTCACCTGAAGTAGCTGGTATCATAACATTTCCGTAGGATTGTAGTTTATCCAAACTGTTTTTAGTTGATGGGTGCTTGTACATATCTAAATCCATTGCTGGAGCAAAATATACTGGACATTTAGCTGACAAATAGGTTGCTAATAATAAATTATCGCAAGTACCATTAGCCATTTTAGACAATGTGTTTGCTGTAGCAGGAGCGATAATCATTATATCAGCCCAAAGACCTAAATCTACATGGTTATTCCATAGTTCATTTTCTTCTTCTTCTTTATCATAAAAAGTAGAATGAACAGGATTTTTAGATAAGGTTGATAAGGTAAGAGGTGTTATAAAATCTTTAGACGCAGGAGTCATAATTACTTTGACTTCTGCGCCTGATTTTATAAATAAACGAACTAAGTTCGCCGTTTTGTATGCGGCAATTCCAGCTGTTACGCCTAATAATACTTTTTTACCGCTTAATACAGACATATTATTCTGCGTCTGGTGTTCTGTAATATACTTTACCATCTAACCACTCATCAACTGCTATAGCATGTGGTTTTGGTAAACGTTCGTAGAATTTAGAAACTTCTATCTGTTCTTTGTTTTCAAAAACTTCCTCTAAGCTATCATTGTAAGTTGCAAATTCATCTAACTTATCAACTAACTCCTTTTTTAAATCAGAATTAATTTGAGTAGCTCTCTTTGCTATTACAGATATAGCCTCATAGATATTATCTGTAGAAGCCTCGATAGCTTCTTTATCATAAGTTATTGTACTTACAGGTGCTTTCGTTTCTTTATAATCCATTTTTTAACTTTTAACTAATTGTTCTTGTGCTTTTTGTAATGCTGATAGCATATCATTAGAATCTGTCATGAATTTTGATTCAGGAAAGTTTCTTTTTAATTTATCATATGCTTTCACAGCACTTTTTATTCTTTCTGCTTTTCTTCTTGCAGTACTTTTCATTGCAAAGTCATGAGCCGCTTTTAAACGGTAAAACAATGCTTCTTCTTTAAAACTTGTACCTAAATAATCAGATAACAAATTATCAAAAGCTACTATAGCTGCTCTATAATTTCTAGTATCATAATCAGCAGTTCTATAATATGTTTTTGCTATTTCAAATGCTTTCTTTTCTAATTTATATCGTAATTCAGCATAATATTTGTTTGCTTCAGGTAATTTATCAGAATCAGGGTAATTATCTATAAATCCTTGAAAAGACTCCAAAGCTTTGTCAGTATCTGTAGGATCTAAACTAAACCTTGGTGCTGCTTTATAATAACTTAAAGCTGATAAAAAAGCTGCTTCTTCTTTTTTAGAACTCTTAGGATAATTTCTTGTAAACCTATTAAAATAATACCCTGCTAAACTATAATTCTTTTCATTAAAGTTTGATTGAGAAACCATAAATTGGATACGCTCCATTTGTGGTTTTCCTCTATATGAAGGTGTTATTTTTTCAAATAAACGTAAAGCCTTACTGTATTTTTGAGATTCATACATTTTTACAGCCATTTTATACTGCTCTTCTACTGTACCTCTATTTAATACTTTCTGATATTGGCCACACGATGTTAATACCAATAACATTACAATTATATACGCTAAATTTTTATTTTTTTGCATCTGGCAAAATTAATGATTAATTATGGATTATTAAAACGATTTTTTTACTCAATGTAAAGTATTGCAATAAACCATAAAATCTGCTATAAAAACCGTAAACTACTCCTAAATCTTTGTTAATCTTATTGAGGTGCATCAGGTGCTTGTCCTACTAATTGTTTAACATCATTATCAAATAAATACAATCCTCCTTTATCATCACCTATCAAATTAATTTTATCTAAGATGTTTCTTGCTAAAGCTTCCTCTTCTATTTGTTCTGATACATACCATTGTAAAAAGTTATGAGTAGCATAATCTCTTTCTTCTAATGTAATATGAACTAAATCATTGATAGATTTAGAAACCATAACCTCATGATCAAATAATGTTTGAAACATATCTTTAAATGAACCAAACTCAGTTGGAGGTGCCGCTAATTCAGAAATTTGTGCATGACCACCACGCTCATTAACAAACTTTACCAATTTTAACATATGCATGCGTTCTTCATCTGAATGTGCATACATGAACTGAGCAACTCCTTCAAAACCTTGAATTTCTGCCCAACATGCCATTGATAAATATACCTGAGACGATTCTGCTTCTATTTTTATTTGTGTATTTAGTACTTCTTCTATTTTTTTTGATAACATACTTGGGTGTGATTTATTTCTTATACAAAGATGCTAAAAAAAGACTACAATTAAGTTACTGTAGCCTTTTCTATATATAATTTTTGTTTAGACAAATTATAGATTATCTATAAAGTCAGATATTTTAGTTTGTAATTCTTCTGAAGCCTTAACTAATGGTAAACGAACTTCATCTAAACAAATTCCTTTTTTCATTAATACTGCCTTAATTCCTGCAGGGTTATTTTCTTCAAAAATATAATCTACAATATCCATTAATTTATAATGAATATCAAATGCTTCTTTATTTTTACCAGCTAATCCTAATTGAATCATTGTAGAAAACTCTTTTGGTAAACCTTGACCAATTACTGATATAACTCCTGCTCCACCAGCTAAAACAACTCCTAAAGTTAAATCATCATCACCTGATATAACTAAAAAGTCTTCAGGTTTGTCTTTAAGTAAAGAATAATATTGCTGCTGAATATTTGCTGCTTCTTTTACCCCAATAACATTATCAAAATCATTTGCTAAACGTAATGTAGTTTCTGGCAGCATATTTTTAGCTGTTCTTCCAGGTACATTATATAATATTATTGGCTTAGGACTAGCTAATGCAACTGCCTTAAAATGTTGGTAAAAACCTTCTTGTGTTGGCTTACTATAATATGGAGCTACTGATAATATTGCATCAATATTAGATAAATCTAAAGTTTGAAGTTCTTCAACAACTGTTTGTGTATTATTTCCTCCAACTCCTAATACTAAAGGTAAACGACCTTTGTTTGTTTCTGCAATTACTTTTATTATTTCTTTCTTTTCCTCTTTTGTTATAGTTGCACTTTCAGCTGTTGTACCATTAATAACTAAATAATTTATTCCGTTATCAATATTATAATTCACTAACTTTATAAGCGCATTATAATCTACTGTTAAATCCTCGTTAAAAGGAGTTACTAAAGCTACCCCTGTACCTATAAACTTTTGCATTATATTTTATTTAAAATCGTTAAATATTTTTTTAATTCTTGATTTAAAATTGCTTCATTAAATGTAGCATCTGCTACAACTAAATCATATAATCTATCATCAACTTCAGCAAACCCTACTTTTAGTTTTGCTTGCGATTGCAAAGTTATTACATTAGTGTATAAATTTGATGATTTTGTATAATTTATAAGCAAGTCATACTCTTTTTTAACAAAGTTTTTTAAATTGTCTGATTTTAAACTAGCTTTATACCCTAATTCTTCTTCAGTAAAAAACATTGGTGTTATTTCTTGTTTTTTTGAAAACTCTCTCTGTACTAAAAAAGTTATATCTTCCTTTTTAAAAGGCAATTTATTTGTTAAGTTAGCTTGAATTACGTTGACTAATGATTCATTATCAAGAATTACAGCTATTGATTTTACTTTTCCGTTCTTACTTTTAACTATAGGTTTTCTTTCTATTAATTTATTATAGTACTTTTCTATTGACTTCTGCTTAAGTTTACCTATCATTTCACTTTATTTCTTCTGCTAAAATAATTTATTTATTTACAATTTCTAATAATATAAACTGATTAAGTTGCTTACCATATTTTTGAAAATTATCATCAGAAACTAACAGTAAAGATTGATTTCCATTTGGTAAAGTTGGTCCAAAAGTTATTCCCTCTATATTGTCTATGATACCAGCTGTTAATTTTTCTTTCACCGATGTAAAATCAAATAATAACTCTTTCTTTAAAGAAACGAATTTTTCTTTTTTCAATGATTGAATTTCTAAAGTATTTGTAGTATTACTTTGAATCGTTGCTTTAAAAATTCTTACAGTATTACCATGACTCCCGTAACCACTTTGATATATTCTTTCAATAACAAAAAAACTATCATTAGTATATTGTAAAATAGCTGTTACACCATTAAGGTTTATATTTCCTTTTGCAGGTTTGTCAATTTTTTCTAATTGATAAGCATATTGTTTTGTTGCTTTGTTTGAAGCACTATCAAAATAACTAATTCTAATTGGTGAATTGGTTACTTCAAAAGTAGGTTCTTCTCCATCTACCCCTAAAGGTCCTTCCATAGCAACCCAAAAACCTTTTTTATCAATACTCTTTGTTGAACTTTCAAAAGCTGCATTATGTTTTGGCTTTCCTAAATCTATATTTTTAAAATAGCTAGGTATTTTTACTTCTTTTTTAAACTTTCCTAATGAGTCAATTACAAAAGCTGAAGGCCTTTTTCCTCCATTTATATTCCCTTCACTAGTTAAATTTATATTATTCTCATTATCAATAAAAATTGATTCTAAATCTAACGCATTGTTTTTAAAAAATAGACTAGTACTATCTTTTACTGATATGACATCTATAAAATCAATACTTGAGATTTTGTTTTGCTCAATAGCTATTTTACTAACTAAAATTCTTGGATCAGAAGAATCATCAACTACCATATAGTACTTATTATTTGAATAATCTATACCAGACAACCCACCTACCAAATTGTTTTTAAATAATATAGAATCATCAACTACATACTCATCTAAATAATTTAATTTAATCGTTGTTTTTTTACAATTTGAAAGAATTAATAAAAAAGAAATTAATAGGTAATAACGCATATAAAAAGGTTCATTTTCTTAAAAAACACAAAAATACTGTTTTATCCTTGTAAGATTTAAAGTTTTAATCGTCTAAATCAAAAAAAACAATTATCATGAATAAATACTTCCCCATAATTTTAAAATTAATAATTGCAGTTATTATGCTACAAACGTTATTTTTTAAATTTACTGGAGCTCAACAAAGTATTAATTTATTCACCAAAGTTGCTGGAGAGCATGAAGCTATCGTACGAATTGGGACAGGAATTTTAGAACTAATAGCTTCAATTTTATTATTTACACCAAAAAAAACTTGGATAGGTTGTTTATTAACAATTGGATTAATGAGTGGAGCTATTATGGGACACCTTACCAAAATAGGTATTGAAAATAATGGTGATGGTGGTCTTTTATTTTCACTTTCCATATTTACATTACTTTCAGCAATAGTATTACTATATATACATAAAAAAGATATACCCTATTTAAAATAAGAATTTGTAATTATTGTTTGTTTAATACAGTACTTCATTGAGTTTAGAAAAACTAAATCAATGAAGTACTTTTTATTTATATAGTTTTAAAGCCATATCAAAAATTTGATAAATTTTGTTTATTGGAATATCTTCATTTGGGTTTATATACAACAGCTTTACAAATGTTCGATTGCCTTGTACTAAATCAGGATGCTCTATTTCTACTCCTCTTCCAATAGCTATATATGGGAATTGTGTATTTTTATCAACCCATAAATAACAAAACAATTTATTTTCATACATAAAACATGGGAGTTTGTAATACCATTTTGAAATAAACTCTTTATTATAAGTTTGTATAATACTTTTTAAAGCTAACAAACACCCTTTTACCGGCTCTTCTTTATCAAAATAAAAGTGATCAATATCAGTCATAAACCTAATTAATATAATTTTAAAGCTTCTTTTAAAAGTGATTGAATAGTATCAATTGGAATATCTTGATTTGCATCTATTCTAAATATTTTCATTTTTGAACGATTTCCTTTTTCTAAACCAGGAAAATTAAGAACCTCTCCTTTCACCATTAAAATATAGGGCTCTAACGTTTTTTTATCTATCCACAAATAACAGAAAAGTTGTTTCTTATACAAAAAACAAGGCATTCCCCATTTTTGAGTTTCAGTTATAGCATCAAAATCTAAAATGATTTTCCTCAATGCTAGTAAACAACTTTTAATTGGTTCTTCTTTTTCTATATAAAACGTATTAATATTTATCATATTTACTTTACAGCTATATAAATATCTACTTCACCATTTGTAGGATCTTCCGCTTTTTTACCATATAACTCAAAATCGGCAGTATACGTTCTATTTAAATCCATCTTCCAAATATCCATCCATTTATCAATTACTGCGTTTTTAGTTAAATCTCCTTTAGCCACAAACCTCTGGTAATTGGATTTAAGTATGGTTACACCAACCATTCCTTCAGGGATACTTTTTAAGTCGGTTACTTGAAACCCAAGAATTGTATCATAAGGTTTAGTGTGATCTGATTCATAATTGGTATAAACCGCACAAATAGCATCACTCATTCTATTGTGTATAATACCAAACATATCTTTATCCATAAATTGCTCCCATAACTTAC
>JBELFC010000110.1:0-11075 GCA_042093175.1 Tenacibaculum sp.
CATTTCATCGACACTATTAAAATTATAAACTTTAAGCATCTTTTCTTTACTACCATATTGATTCAAAAAATAATCAATACTTCTTTTAACTTTACTATCAATTTCACTTTGAGCAACAGTTATACTATCAACAACAGCATGGTGCGCCAATAACTTTTGCTGCATTAACTCTTCTAACATTTCACAATCAGTAATTGTGATTTTACCTTCACTTCTAAGTTCTATTTCTTGCTTAAATTTATCTATATCGGAATCTAAAACAATATTTTTACCAACAACAACAGCTACTCCATCAATCTTGTTTTGTTGCGCTTTTAAGGTTAGTACAGTTAAAAATAAGGTTAGTAAAAGGCTAGTATTCTTTAAAGTTTTTGTTTTGAATAGCATCATTTATCAGCGTTTTTTCAATCTCTCGTATTAATTCTAATTTTCGTTTATGTAAAATAATTTGTTTTATCCTTATATTTACATGACTCAAAGGAGCTGTTTCATTTTTTTGCAAAATATTTTTTACAGCGACCAAATATACTCCTAAACTATCTTCTTTTTGTATGAATTTTGATATTTTTAACAGTTTTTCTTTTAATTCACTACGAAATGGAGGAATTTTTCGTTTTAAATAATCTACAGTTACCCAAGAAGTATCTTGCAAACGATATGATTTAAAACTTAACAAATACTTTTCTAGATCTTCTTTATCTTCTTCTTTTATAGATTTAAAATTTTTAACGATTTTATCTTTATCTAAATGATCATTTCCAAAAAACAAATAATCAAATTGTAACAACTCATCATTCAATCTGAAATTATCTTTATTTTTTTCATAATAAGATCTCACTTCACTTTCAGAAACTATTGTGTCTAGCTGTTGTTTTATTAACTTTTCTTTATATCCATTTATATATAAACCTGATTTATAGTCGTTTACTAGCCTCTCAATTTCAAGACTACTTATTTCAGAAATATTTTCTTCTGCTTTATTTAAAAATAGTTGCTGTTTTGCCCATGAATTTATTAATCCTTTTACAACAACTATACTATCTTGTTTAGATAGATTTTTAGGTAGTAGTTTTTTAATATCTTTTTTATAAAGATGTGTATTATATACAGAAGCTATTAACTTTCCTTCTTTTGTTCTTTGCTTTTTTAAAGTTATCAAATCACAAGAAGTAAAAAACAATATGCTTAGTAGTAGTAGAAAAAAATTTTTCACTTTTTTATTGATTATATGTTTGTTTTAATTTTTTAACTTCTCTTTTTTTGATCCTTATAACATTATTCTTCCTAAGGTCCTTTATCCAATCATCTTCTAACTGCTTCTGGTAATCACTTATTACCTCTCCCTTTATATCTTCTAATTTCTTTTGTTTATATTTCCCTTTAGCTTTATCAAAGAAACGTTTCAAACCTATAGAGTCATTAGCTGATTTTTTCCATATTTTTTGTTGCATTAATTCAAATAATAGCAACCCTTCCTTGTATTCTGTCAGCGTATGCTTATACTCTGGCTCACTGTTTACTAAATCTTCTTTAAAATAATTGAAAATCTCTTCATTTTTAAATGTCTCAAACAATAATTTAATATCCTCTTTATTTCTATATTTTATATAGTTGTAAAAGTTTTTTTGTTTAATTTTTTTATTATTAATTGAAAGTAAATTATCATGAGTTAATTGCATTTGAGATAATTCCTTTATTGATTTCTTAGTAAAAATTTCAAAATTTTTATTATAAATTTTTATATCATATTGCTTTTTAAGTCTATTTAAAACAGCTGTTTGAGAAATTCTTAACCTATCTGAACTTTTTATCTTTTTTTCAATTTCTTTTTTCATCTCTTCAAAAGAACTAATAGGGTATGTTTTTATTAATTTTACAATATGCCATCCAAATTTAGTTTTAAAAGGCTTACTTACTTCATTTATCTTTTTTAAAGCTAATACATTTTTCTCAAAATCTTCAACCATTTTACCAGTTCCAAACTTTGGAAGTTTACCTCCTAATTGTGCAGTTCCAACATCTTCTGAATATTTTTGAGCAATTTCTTCAAAAGACTCCCCGTTTTTAATTTTCTTATACAATGAATCTATTTTTGCTTTTCCTACTATAGATCTATCTCTTGCTAAAATATGTGCTACTTCAAATTCTCCTTTTGATTCCCTTTTACCAGTTACTTTTAAAATATGATAACCGAATCTAGTTTTAAACGGATTTGATACTCCCTCTAAATTAGTTTTATAGGCATTATCTTCAAAAGGATATACCATTTTAAAAGCTGAAAAATATCCTAAGTTACCACCATTAAATTGAGCAGAAGGATCTTCAGAAACTTCTCTTGCTACCTTAGCAAATGATTCTCCTGATACTACCCTTTTTCTAATTTCAATAATTTTATTATACGCTTTTAAGGTATCACTACTCGTAGCTTTTTTAGGTAATCTAACTAATATATGGCTAGCTTTAACTTCGTTTTTAACTCGAAAATAAGCTTCTTTAACCAACTGGCTAATAGATTCTTGATCTTGTAAATAAGGGGCTATTAATTGCTTTTTATATCCCTCTAACTCTCTCTTATATGCTTTTACCGTATCTAAACCTAAAGAATAAGCTTCATTTACCTTTAGTTTATAGTTTATATATAAATCAAGGTATTTGTCAATATCTTTAGAATCCTCATCAACTACTAGTCCTAAGTTTTTTTCATAAACTCTTTTAAACTCTGAAACTGATACTGGTTTTTTATTAACACTAAACAATTCTTTATTATTTTGCCCAACAATAGCTAAACAGTAAAATAAAATGGTAATGCATAAAACTTGTTTTTTCATAAATTGTTTATTTTATAAAGAAATAATACCTTTAATTAACTCTGCTTTTTTATAATATGAAATTACTTCATCAGAACTTTTAACTGTTAAATGTATAGAAACACTAACATATTTTCCTGTTCTTGATTTTTTAGTATTGATAACTGCTCCTCCGTCATTAAATAAACTTTTCACCTCTTCTACTTGTTTACCGTCTGTTGGAACGATAAATTTATATAAATATTTTGTTGGAAAACTACTTGTATCCTCTAATTGTGATTTTAGTTTACTATAAAATGCTTCTCTATCTGACATAATTATTTCGTTTATCATATTTTTTTATCAGAAAATTTATTCAAACTGATAAAGCACAAAATTACACTATTTATTAAATTTATAAATTGAAACTTTTATTTTTGCACGATGCAACAAAAAATAGTTCTAATTGGTGGCCCTGGTACAGGGAAATCATCTGTATTAAAAGAGTTTATTAAAAGAGGATATGAATGTATGCCTGAAATCTCAAGAGAAGTTACCTTAACTGCTCAAAAAGAAGGTATTGACCAACTCTTCCTTGACCAACCTTTACTTTTTAGCCAGATGCTTCTTGAAGGAAGAGAGAAACAATATTTAGATGCTACTCAATCTGAAAAAGAAATTATTTTTTTTGATAGAGGAGTTCCAGATGTACATGCTTATATGAATTATTTAGGTACTGATTACCCTGATACTTATATTAAAAAAAGTAATCAGTGCACTTACGACAAAGTTTTTATGTTAGCTCCGTGGGAAGAAATTTACAAATCTGACAACGAACGATATGAAACTTTTGAACAAGCTGTAAAAATAGATCGTTACTTAAGAGAAACTTACGAAGAAGTTGGATATACTATAATTGATGTTCCTTTTGGCTCAGTAAAAGAACGTTGTGATTTTATTTTACACTCGTTGAAAAACGATGTCTAATAAAGCGTTACATATACTTAAGCAATATTGGGGATTTACTTCATTTAGGTATCCACAAGAAGAAATTATAAACGCTGTTTTAAATTTTGAAGATACAGTTGCTTTACTACCCACAGGAGGAGGTAAATCCATTTGCTTTCAAATTCCGGCACTAATAAACGAAGGTGTTTGCATTGTGATTTCTCCATTGCTTGCTCTTATACAAGATCAAGTTGAAAGTTTAACAAAAAGAGGTATTAAAGCTACCACAATCCCTTCTGGTAGTTCTCAAGACGAAATAATTACATTGTTTGATAATATTCGTTTTGGAAATTACAAGTTTCTATATTTATCGCCCGAACGTTTACAATCTAGGTTTATTCAAGATAAAATTAAACAATTAACAGTTAATTTAATTGCTATTGACGAGGCGCATTGTATTTCTGAATGGGGTCATGATTTCCGTCCTTCATATACTAACATTTCTATTTTAAGAGAGCTACACCCTAATATTAACATTATAGCTTTAACTGCATCTGCTACAAATAAAGTAATAGATGATATTAAATCTTACCTTGAATTAAAGTCTAGTAATCTTTTTAAAAAATCTTTTAACAGACAAAATTTAGCATATCAAGTTTTTAACACAGAAGATAAGCTATATAAAATCACTCAAATATTCACTAAAATAAAAGCACCTGCTATTGTATATGTTTCTTCTAGAAATAGAACCAAAGAAATTAGTGCCTATTTAAATGCTAAGGGGTTTAAAAGTAGTTTTTATCACGGAGGACTTTCTGCTCTTGAGAAACAAATCTCTTTTGATAATTGGATGTCAGAATCAACTCCCATAATGGTAGCTACAAATGCGTTTGGTATGGGAATAGACAAACCTAATGTACGTGTAGTTATTCATTTAAATATACCTTCATCATTAGAAAACTATATTCAAGAAGCTGGTAGAGGTGGACGAGATGGTAAAAAAGCGTTTTCAGTTATATTAACTAATAAAAGTGATGTTAATTCGTTAAAAGAACTTCAACAAAAGCAGTACCCAACTATAAACGAAATTAAAATTATTCATAAAAAACTATATCAACATTTTCAAATATCAAAAGGAGAGCTCATAGAACCTTCATTTGACTTTGATTTTTTAGCTTTTTCTAATAAATATAACTTCATTCCAAACAAAGTTTCTAATGCTCTTCAACTATTAAATAATAATGGAGTTATAACACTCAGTTCAAGCTTTAAGCAAAAATCTACCATTCAGTTTATTGCTTCTAGTAAACAAATTATTAATTATTCAAAACATAATTCAACTACTAAAACGTTTATTCAAGCTTTATTAAGAATTTATGGAGGTGTATTTGAACAACCTGTTAAAATAAATGAGTTTTACATTGCAAAAAAAGCTAGTATTACCTCTACAAAAGTTGTACAGCTTTTAGATGACTTAGTAGAAAAGGGATACTTAGAATATAAAAAATCTACTAAAAACACTGAATTATTCTTTTTACTTCCAAGAGAAGATGATTATATTATTAATCGTATTTCAAAAAACATAAAAGCTTTTTACAAGCAAAAAAAACAAAAGGTTAACGATATTACTTTTTTTGTTGAAAATAACACGGTTTGCAGAAGCATTCAGTTATTAAATTACTTTGATGAAGAAACTACTAAAAAATGTGGTATTTGTGACGTTTGTTTAAGGGATAAAAAAGGAATTAAAAATAATATAGAGATTCTTATACTTAACATAATAAAAGAACACAAAGAATTATCCTCTAAAGAAATCTGTACCTTAGTAAAAGAAAAAGAAGGAGACATTTTAATACATTTGCGAAAATTACTAGCCAATGAAATAATTGGTATTACAAACTACAATAAATATTTTATAAAATAATGAGAGATTTACGTATCGTTTTTATGGGAACTCCTGATTTTGCAGTAACAATACTAGAACACTTAGTTACTAACAATTATACTATTGCAGGAGTTATAACTGCAGTTGACAAACCAGCTGGTCGTGGTAGAAAATTAAATCAATCTGCAGTAAAAAAATACGCGCTATCTCAAAACTTACCGGTTCTACAGCCTAAAAATCTAAAAAGTGAAGAATTTCAAGCTGAGCTAAAAGATTTAAATGCAAATTTACAAATTGTAGTTGCTTTCAGAATGTTACCAAAATCTGTTTGGGCAATGCCTAAATATGGTACATTTAACTTACATGCATCACTATTACCAGAATATAGAGGTGCTGCTCCTATTAATTGGGCAATAATGAATGGTGAATCTAAAACTGGAGTTACCACTTTCTTTATTGACGATAAAATTGATACTGGTGAAATTATACTTCAAAATGAAACTTCTATAAGAGAAGATGAAACTGTAGGTGAATTGCATGATAAGCTAATGCATTTAGGTGCTAGTTTAGTTAAAGAAACTGTTGAGTTAATTGCAAAAGGTGATGTTAAAACAACTAAACAACCTGAATTAGAGGAAAAATCAGCATACAAACTATACCCTCATAACTGTAAAATAGACTGGTCTAAACCATTAAATGATATATATAACCACATAAGAGGACTAAACCCATATCCAGCAGCATGGACAACAATTCGTAATAATGAAGAGGAAATCTCAGCTAAAATTTATAAAGTTTCTAAAGAGTTTTTACCCCATGATTATAAAAATGGAAAAATAATCACAACAAAATCATTATTAAAAATTGCTGTTAAAGATGGTTTTTTAATCATTAACGAAATTAAACTTTCAGGAAAAAAACTAATGGACTCTAAAAGTTTATTAAACGGTTATCAGTTTTCTAACGAAGCAATAGCTCTGTAGCCCTTTACTTATAAGGTAATTATAGTTTTCAACAAATAAACAAGTAGGGTTATTAACAATTGAGGCCTTTTTATTAACAAAACACCTTTTTTTTTGCGTCAAATGTTGCACAATACCGCATTCCGTCTATATTTGTTGAGCTTATTAAGCAAAAAACATTAATTAATTTTTAAAATCCATTTAAATTATGAACAAATCAGATTTAATCGATGCTATGGCTGCTGACGCAGGAATTTCAAAAGCTGCTGCTAAAGCTGCATTAGATTCTTTAACTTCTAACGTAACTAAATCTTTGAAATCAGGAAATAAAGTTGCTTTAGTTGGATGGGGAACTTGGTCTGTATCTGAAAGAGCTGCTAGAACAGGAAGAAACCCTCAAACTGGTAAAGAAATTCAAATCGCTGCTAAAAACGTTGTTAAGTTTAAAGCAGGTGCTGGTTTAAGCGACTCAGTGAACTAAGATTTTTAAAAAATCATATCTATATAACAGTATTTAGGCAACTAAATACTGTTTTTTTTTATAATGTGTCACGTTTTAAAAAAGACTCTGTCTTTAAAATATAAACATTAAAACAACACTTATGAAAAATATACTTACAATCATAGCTCTTTTATTTTCTACTACATTCATTTTTAGTCAAAAAACAGTCAATGCTTCAGATATAATGAGAGATATAAAAAACGGTAAGGCCATTGAATATTCAAACACTATTATTGAAGGTGAATTAGATTTTACTTTTATGGATAAAGCTTTACCTAAATTACCTAAAAGGCGTAAATGGTGGAATAATGGGGGCTCAAATACTATAGAAAAACAAATTAGTAATAAAATTATTTTTAAAAATTGTACTTTCAAAGATGATGTACTAGCATACATTCCTCATGAAGATAGTGGTTATACATTCATAGCAAACTTTGAAAGTATTACTGTATTTAAGAATTGTAATTTTAAGCAAAAGGCAATGTTCAAATATTCTGATTTTGAGAGAGATGCAGATTTTTCTGGTTCTAAATTTAATAGTGATACTACTTTTAAATATGCTAAATTTGACAGAGGTATTTCATTTAAAAACACCTATTTTGATGAACCAGCAACTTTTAAATATTCTGATTTCAATGAATTTGTAAGTTTTGAAAACTCTGTTTTTAATGAAACCGCAACTTTTAAATATACAGAATTTAATGACGGGGTTTCTTTTAATAATGTGAAATTTAAAGAAGATTTAAACCTTAAATACACTAAAGTTACTGGAGAATTTGATATAACAAATATGGAAGTTTCCTATGATATAAACTCTAAATACACCGATATAAACGGAAAAAGTTTCAGTAAATACTTATTGAAAAGTAGACGATAAATTCTGTAACAATAACAAAAAAAAGCTGTTGTAAATTTACAACAGCTTTTTTTTATTATTCCTCTTCATACGAGGTATTCTTTTTTGCTTTTTTACTTCCTTCGTATAATTCGTATTTTACAAAACGACAATCTAAATCTGCATTTTTAAGAGGCACTCGTTTTGACGTTCTTAAACCAACATGTTTTAATGCTTGTATATCTGAGGTTATTAACCAAGCAGTAGAATTTCCATAATTATGCTTTAAAGTATCCCCTATCTTCCCATAAAACTCTTCTACATCAATATTTAATCGCTCTCCATAAGGTGGATTAAATAAAATGGTAGTTTTACCAAACACTTCTTTTTTAGAGTTAAAGAAATTTACATGATGTACACCAATGAATTCATCTAAATTAGCATTAATTATATTTTGTTCAGCTTTTCTTACGGCAGACGGAGCCTTATCAAAGCCCATAATTTTAAAGTGTGAGCTTCTTATTTTCTTTAATAATGAATCTTGAATTACAAAATACAAATCTTCATCATAGTCTTTCCAATTTTCAAAAGCAAAATGTTTACGATTAATATTTGCAGGTATTTGATTAGCAATCATTGCTGCTTCAATCAAAATAGTTCCAGAACCACACATAGGGTCAATAAAATTCTCTTCACCTTTATATCCAGATAACAATACTAAACCAGCTGCTAAAACTTCATTGATTGGGGCAATATTAGTAGCACTCCTATATCCTCTTTTATGCAAAGAATCTCCAGAAGAATCTAATGAAATTGTTAACCATTCTTTATGAATATGGATATGAATTTTTACATCTGGATATTTTAAGTCTACATTTGGACGCTTTTTGTACTTATGCACGAAATAATCAGCAATAGCATCTTTCGATTTTAAGCTAATATAATGTGAGTTAGTAGTAAAATTTCTAGAATTCACCACAGCTCCAATAGCAAAGGTTCCTTCTACATCTAAAAAGCGTTCCCATTTTATACGTTGTATAGCCTCATATAAATCTTCTTCATCAAAAATTTTACTCCTTTTTATAGGTTTTAAAATCCTAATAGCTGTTCGTAAAGCAATATTTGCTTTATACATAAACCCTTTATCTCCTCTAAAAGAAACATTTCTTATTCCTTCTTTTACTTCTTGAGCACCTAGTTTACGAAGTTCATCTGCTAAAACACCTTCTAAACCTGCCATAGTTATGGCTGTCATTTTAAAATCTTTCTCCATGTATACCTGTAAAATTTCGTTACAAAAGTACTGCTAATTTATCTACTTATGAATTTTTATTCTTTCATCTTATAAAACGTAAGATTTCATTATTTTTGCTGACTCTTATTATTATGGATACAAAAAAAGATTGGTTTACTTCGTGGTTTGATACACCTTACTATCATATTTTATATAAGCATAGAAATGATACTGATGCGCAATTTTTTATGCGTAACATTACTTCTTTCTTAAAACTAAAGAAAAACAGCTCAATTGCTGATGTTCCTTGCGGTAAGGGAAGACATTCTGTTTATCTAAATTCTTTAGGATACAATGTTAGAGGTGGTGATTTAAGTGCTAATAGTATTCAACATGCTAAAGAATTTGAAAATGATTCTTTAGAGTTTGAAGTGTGGGATATGCGTAAACCTATTGAGAATAAATACGACGCTATTTTTAACTTATTTACTAGTTTTGGATATTTTGAAGATGACAATGATGATATTTTAATTTTACAGAATTTCAAAAACGGGCTAAAAGAAGAGGGTATTTTAGTTGTAGATTTTTTAAATGTTGAAAAAGCAAAAGCTAATTTAATACCTGAAGAATCAAAAACTATTGACGGAATTAAATTCAGCATAAAAAAAGAAATTAAAAATGGTTTTATCTTAAAACATATTTCATTTTTTGCAGACAATGAAGAACATACGTATACTGAACAAGTAAAGCTTTTAACTTTAGAAAAAATGCACCATTATTTTGAGAGTGCTGGATTAAAAGTTAAGCATGTTTTTGGTAATTATGCTTTACAAGATTTTAACAAAGAGACTTCTGACAGATTAATATTGATTGCTGAATGAGTTATATTTTATTAATACTTTCTGTTTTATTAGGTTCTTTAATTGTTTTATTTATAAAACCTAGCAACACTTTTGTAAGATTATTACTTGCTTTTAGTGGTGCCTATTTACTATCTGTTACAGTTTTACATTTACTTCCAGAAGTATATACACAAAATACGAACATTAAATTGATTGGTATTCTTATTTTAGGAGGTATCTTAATACAATCTGTATTAGAATCATTTTCAAAAGGTGCCGAACATGGACATGTTCATGTTCGTTCAGATAAAGACAAGTTTCCTTGGTTATTGTTTATTAGCTTATGTATTCATGCTTTTTCAGAAGGACTGCCTATTCATGACCATGAAGGTCATCAACATAACCTTTTATGGGCCATTTTTATTCATAAAATACCAATTGCAGTTGTTTTAACTACCTTTTTAATAAAAACTAAATACACTAAAAAAACAATGGTTCTTTTTTTAGGTTTGTTTGCATTAATGAGTCCGTTAGGTATTTTTATTTCAGAAAAAATTACTTTTTTCACAAAATACCATTCAGAAATTACTGCTTTTACCATTGGTATATTTTTACACATTTCTACTATTATCCTATTTGAAGGTTCAGAAAACCATAAGTTTAACTTTCAAAAATTCACTGCTATTTTACTAGGAATCATACTTACTATTATTACTGTATAAGGTTTTGTTTATACACCTGCATATTAATTCTCTCATTTTACATGTGTACATGGAAAAAATAAAGAATTACAATTACTATAGATGCCTTTAGAAAAATACCTAATCATAGGTATTTTTCCAAACACATGGTTATACTATATTTGAATAATTTAATAATCTCCTGGTTGATAAAAATTTAGGTTATACAATTTTATTTTATGTTGGGAATTATACTGAGAAATATTATCCTCCTAGATAGCCCCCATACAAATGAAAAAATTATAATAAAACAACAATTAAAAATAGTAGCAGTAAAATCAAAAAGTAGTTACTCATAATTAACTGAATATCAAAATTCATTTAATAAAATAATTAGATTT
>JBELFC010000111.1:0-10974 GCA_042093175.1 Tenacibaculum sp.
TCCGTTATGGCAAACATTGCGGAAATGGAAAGAGAATTTTTAATGGAACGAAAAGGGGAAGGTATTCCTATTGCTAAGGCTAAAAGGTGTCTATAAAGGCTCAGTAAAATGTTTTGTTGAGTTTGTATTGAATAAGTATATAAATGTTGTAAAACTGCTTTAAAAAAAGACAGTCTCTTAAAAATACAGCTAAACTTTGTGATATTTCTTTAAATACATTTCAAAAAGTAAAATCTATTTTGAAGAGTCTTTAATTTTGTTGCCAACAATAATTTTACTCCACCAGATAAAATAACTAAATTTTTCATATAAAGAATTAAACCTCTAAAATATGAAAATTTAGTATGTTTGCTACATGATTGATGAAGGATTATTAGCTTATTTAGAAGGATATATTACAGAAAAACGTAAAAATACTTTTCATAAAGTATTAAGTAACAGAACTCGCCATTTTACAGTAGTTTTAGAAGATATTTTTCAACCACATAATGCAAGTGCAGTAGTAAGGAGTTGCGATATTTTTGGTATTCAAGATGTGTATGCTATAGAAAATAAATTTACCAATAAAGTATCAAGACATGTAGCTAAAGGTAGTCAGAAGTGGTTAAATATTAACCGTTTTAAAGAAGATGGAGATAATACAAAAGCATGCTTAGAGGAACTACGTACCAAAGGATATCAAATTATAGGAACGACGCCTCATACCGATTCTTGTGTATTGTCCGATTTTGATGTTACCAAAAAATCTGCTTTTGTATTTGGAGCTGAGAAAGATGGTATATCAGATTATATAAAAGAAGAAGCTGATGGTTTTTTAAAAATACCTATGGTTGGTTTCACTGAAAGCTTAAATATATCAGTAGCCGCAGCAATTACTTTACAAGATATAACATCTCGTATTCGTAAAACTACTATTGATTGGCAATTAAATGATAATGAAAAGCAAGTTTTATATTTTAATTGGATAAAAAATACTATTAAAAACCCAGATAAGATTATTGATCATTATTATGAAAAGAAAAACGTATTATAATTTTCAGGTTGAATAGTATAATACGTTTTTAAAAAGATAATAATGAAAACTATTGAATTATTATCTTTTTACTCATTTTTTGATTTTTATCTCCCAAAATATTAGCAATATATATACCAGGAGTAAGTTGTGAAGTATTAATTGTAGCTTCATTATTTATAAGTGTAACATCATTTTTTGACAGTACTTTTTTACCTAAAATGTTATAAAAATCGATATTAAGTTTTGAATTTATAGATTTTGTTAATTGTAAAGTGATAAATTCACTCGCAGGTATAGGATATACGTTAAAATTAGTTTTAAATGCAACATCGTTATCATCAATAGATAACGAGCGAGTATCTATTTTGAAATCTAATATCCCTGAACCCCAAGAAGCAAAGCGAACTGTGTTTATTGATGGAATATAGTCTACATCTGTTGCATTAAAAAAACCAATTCCTTCTGCAATTGAGTACCATTTTTCTTTAGCTACATCAAAAACGTAAGGACCAATATCTGTTCCTGCAAATACAAATTCACCACCAGGAGTAACAACCATTCCACTAGTTTGTGCATCAATTCCACTAGGGAAATCTCCTGTAATGTCAATCCAAGTTTGTCCTCCATCTTTTGATAAAATTGAGCCTACATTATTTGTACTAGGTCCACAAAATAAAATCCAATTGTCATCATTAGGTAATACAACTCCGCTACCTATATCACCTCTTCCAATAACTTCATTAGTTTTAGAAAAAGGTGTAGTTATTTCTGTGTCAAAATTGGTTCCTCTATCTTCTGAAATAAATACTTTACCATCTTGAAGCATATACAACTTATCTGGATTAAGTGTTGCCTGAGCTAAAGCAGCTACATGATTAGTACCTTTATCAAGCGTATGTGAGGAAATAGAAGTACCATCCCATGTTACTCTATTTAAATCTTTTGATAATACCCACATGTTTTTATCAGAATCTGTACGATCTATATATGTTTGAACGTATGCCATTGCAGTCTTTTTTGTAAAGCTAACTGAGTATTCATCTTTAAATTGACGATTTATTTTACTCATTGATTGAAAAGCTCCAGTATTACTATATATTTTAACTGGAGCATATACTTTCGTACCTTGTCTTTGCCATTTCCAAGCATGTTTTCCATCATGACTATTAATTGGAGGACCATCACCACCAATACTTTGATAAAAATCTAATACTTCCTTATTATCTTCTCTTTTATTATCATCATTTATAACACTTCCACTTCCTTGATCTTGAGTACTGTAATAAATATGATTCGGGTTATTATATCCTGTAAATAAATTATTTCTATATATTAATGGGTTTATGGTGTTTATAACGTTTAAATTAATATAATGAGCATTCTTATAACCAGTATTATTAAAAGCTGTTCCTTCATTAGGAAAATCTTCCCATTCTTTGTAAGATATAAAAATCCCGCCGTCACTACACCTTACTGAGAATAAATCACCCGTACTATTATAAAAAAATTGAGAAGATTGAAAATCTGGATGATAATTAAATCGAATTCTATTATAATAATCTTCAGTATTTAAACTCGTACCATTTTGATATCTACCCCAACCTGTAGTTGTTGAATGGTTTGTGTTTAATTTATCTAAAGAAATTATAGGTTGTGAATATCCAGCAATTGAAATACTAGGATTTTCTGGATGTGCTGCAAAGAATTTACCAGGTGACATTTTTACTGTTCTATTACCATAATAATTTCCTTTAGGGTGTTTGTTAACCCAAGTTTTTCCTTCGTCGTTAGATACCCAATAGTTTTTATCTTCCGTAATATAAAGTACTCTACTATCTCCACCAATACTAAATAACCTACTACCATGGTTAGTGGTATAGGTACCTAATTTTTTAAAATCAGTTTTGTTAACATTTAATTTATAAAAAGTACCACCATGAGCTAAATAAATAGCTTCAGAATTAGCTTGTAAATCGTATCTAGGAGTATATAAAAAACTATTTTCTTTAGTATCAAATTCTTTAAGTAAAAAGAAGTTAGCTCCTTTATCTGTAGAGAAAAATACTAATTGACCATTAGTTACATATATAGTATGATTATCTTGTCTGTTAATAATAGAACTAGTATTAGCATCAGGCAATCCATTTGATTGAGACCATGTAACTCCATCATCATCAGAATAATATAGTGGACCATTTTCAATATGAGCAATTAATCGTGTAACTTTACCCATTTTAAAAGCAAACAAGTTTTGATACCTATTAGGCCAGTTTGCAGTAAGTACTTTAAAGTCATCTCCACCTTTCCCTGTTTTAGGGTTGTAAACGGTTCCTTTAAAAATTAAAGCCTTTGAATTAAATTCACTTGCATAATGATTATGGCTTACTCCATATATAACATCTGTATCATCAAGCATTTCAGTAAATTTAAATGCTCCAGGCATGTTTTTTGGACCTCTATTTTTCCAAGTACCTCTTAAATGACTTTCATCATAAGAATAGGAACGACCTTTTTTATAATTGGTTTTTTTAGCTTTCGATGACAACTTTTGAAGTATTTTCTGATGTCTAGCAGCTTGTTTTTCTGTCCAAATAGCATATTTGTCTGGGTTTTCTTCTTTCTTTTCCTTCTTATGCTTTTTAGGAATGTTTACTAAATTTTTTTTTTCTTTTTCGCAAGAGAGTAGGATTACCACTGCTAATGCATAGATAATTAGTTTATTCATGTCGGGGGGACTATAAGGTTTACCTAAATATACTGTTTTTTTTGAAATAAATCAATTTATTTACTTAGTAGTTAGGTGTTTATGTTGTTTTCTGTGCTTTTTACTTAAAAAAAAGAGAGAAAAATGTTTTTTTAGAATGATATAATTCTAAATTAGATTTGAGTTATTTTTTAATTATGAATCTATATATATGAAAAAATATAGTATTGCGTTTTGTCTATTTTCTGCTTTTATAATTTCATGTAAATCAAAAGTGAACGAAAAAATAAAAGTTGTAAAATTAATTGAAACGAGTAAAAGTTGGAATGGGAAATCTTTACCAAAATATCCTGATGGAACACCTAAAGTAACAATATTAAAAATTACAATTCCACCAAAAACAGAATTAAAAAAACATATGCATCCAGAAATTAATGCAGGAGTTTTACTTAAAGGAGAATTAACAGTAATTAGCGAGACTAAGGATACTTTATATCTTAAGGCTGGTGATCCAATTGTTGAGCTTGTAAATTTATGGCATTATGGAAAGAATGAAGCTGATATACCTGCTGAGATCATCGTTTTTTATGCAGGTATTGAAGGAACACCTATTACGATTTTAAAAGGAAAGGATTAATAAAACTTATTTCTCATTACATTGTTTTATTGTAAAATAATCTTATTTATTTTATTGTAAAGGACAATTTTTTAATTTAAAATTTCCTCATAGCTTTGCATTCTATTTTAATAGAAAAATACAAGTAAGTTATTTTAATTTATAAATTAAAGAGAGTATATAGTTGTAAATGGTTTGTTTTTAATTAAAACTATTATTTATAGGGTTAAAAAATATAGAATTTAAGAAATTATGAGTAAAGGTATTCTCCTTATTGTTTTTGTATTTAATTTTATGGTAACTGGTTTTACTCAAACAAAAGTTGATACATTAAAACAAAAATTATTAATTACAACTAATGAAGAAATAAAACTTAGAGTTCTTGATACTTTGACTCAAGTTTTAATAAAATCAAATAGTTCTGAACAAAGCATATATTTAAAAAAGGTTGTTTTGTTGGCAAAAAAGCTTAACAATTACGATTTAGCAGCTTCAAAAACAAGATTTATAGCTCAGAATTATATTTATAAAAACCAATCTGATTCTGCCATTTACGAAGTGGAAGATATGTTAAAATATAAATCAAAATTTGCTACAAAAAAATCTGAAGCACATTTATTATTAAAAAGAGGAGCTGCATATTTTAATAAAGAAATGCTTGAGCAAGCTTCCCAAGATTATGACACTTCTGCTGATTTATTTTTAATGTCAGGAGATTCTATTTTTGCCGCAGATGCACGTTTTTTTGCAGGGCAAGTATATACCGATTTAAAGAATTTTATAACCAGTGTAGAACGTTTTAAACAAGCGTATAAAATATATGATCGTTTAGGAGATAAAGATTATTCAAATTATACATTAAATGAATTATCTAGTTTGTATGGTAGAAATGGTTTTTATGATAAGGCCATATATGAAAGAAAGAGAGTATTATCAAATGCTAAAAAACTAAAAAATTATATAGCAATGACATTTGCTTATGTTCACTTAGCTTCAGGGTATTTTGATAAAAAAGAGTATGATACATATAAGAAATATAATGATTCAATTGCATTGAATTTAGATAGTATTAAAAATAAATACAACCATGCAGAGTTTAGTTTTCAATTATCTAAGATGAATTTAGAATACTCATTAAAAACAGATAATTTAGAAAAAGCAAACTTCTTTTTAAAGGAAACAAAAAATAAAATAAAATTTGGAAAACTAGAAACATATTACGAAAAACCAATTTTATATCTTGAAGCTTTATTAAATTTTAAAAATAAAAAGTTTAATAAAGCTAAAAAAGGGTTAGAGAAGTTGTTAAATAAAAAGAATAAAGGCCCTGTAAAAATTATTATGAGAGCCGAGAAAAAACTTGCAGATATTTATGAACAAGAGAAAAAATATGCGAAAGCTTTTTATCATTTATCTAATTATTTAAATCTTAAAAATGAATATGACTCACAAATAAAAACAAATACTTTTTTATATTATCAGTCTGAATTTGAAACTGAAAGAAAAGATAATGAGATTTATAAAAAAGAGACAGAAATATCATTATTAGAAAAAGATAAAGAAATAGCTAAGAGTAAAAGGAAATTAATGGTAATCCTATTAATATCAATATTTTTATTGTCAATTGTTATTTCCTTTTATATATGGAAACAAGGGAAGGAAAAAAGTAAAAAGTTGTCTTTAAAAATTGATAAAAATAAAAAAGAGTTAAAAGAGTTTACTGATTTATTAATAGAGAAAAGTAAAACTCAACATTTACTTACATTAGAAATTGAAAACTTAAAGGAAGAAATAGGAGAGGTGAAATCTATAGAGAGATTACAAGATTTAACAGCTATAAAAATTCTTACAAATGATGATTGGTATAACTTTAAAGAGAAATTTAAGTCAGTTTATCCTAGTTTCTTTGTTAGCATTAGAAGTAAAGGATTTACGTTGACTAAATCTGAAGAACGATTAATAGCAATGGAAAAGTTATATTTAGATACAAATGAAATAGCAAATATGTTAGCCATTTCCCAAGAGAGTGTTACTAGAAGTAGATCTAGGTTACGGAAAAAAATCAATGCTCCTAAAGGGACTCCTATTCTTGAGTATTTAGAAGCTTCATAAATGCTAAAAATATTTTTTCTATTCAATAAGGGATTAAGGTTTTCGAACTTTTATCCCTTATTTTATTTAAAAACTTATTTGTTAAAATTATTCATCTTTCTCAGTAATTTTTAAACAATAGTTATATTATGTAATAACTCTGATAATTAGACTGTTATGCTTTGTCCGATTTTTGTCCGGGTACTAATTATAAGGAATTAATAGATTATCTATTTCTTTGATGCTGTTTAAATAGTAATTGAAAATAACAAAATTTAGTACAGTGAAATTAATTTTTAAAAAGAAAAAAACACGTAAGGTTAGAGTTGAAGAAAAACTTTTTTTATTGCTTCCAGTTTTTCATAGAGGAAAATTACACTGGTTGTATAATGTTAGATTAGAAAAAGCATTTAATGGATATAAAATGAAAATTATCCGTGTTGAACCTATATAAGTTATAACCTTATTTTTTTAGTCACTAACCTTTAATTTTTCTTTTTAGGATTTTAGAAATACTTAATAAGTGTAAAATACTTTTTTGAAAACCCAAAATTTAACTCATTAAATTTATGAAATTAAAATTATTAATAATTTCTTATTTATTTTTTAGTAGTATTCTTTTAGCTCAAGAAACCTTAATACCTGATACAAATTTTGAAAATTATTTAGAAACACATGATAGTGATGGAAATACAGTCTCTGTTGGAGATATATCCAGTATGGGAAATGGTGTTGCAAATGATAATTATGTAAAAACAGCTAATATTTCATCAGTAATTACATTAAACATAGCAAATCAAAGCATCAATAGTTTAGTAGGTATAGATAGTTTTCAAAGCTTACAAGTATTAAATTTTGATGGGAATACTGTTTCTTCAATCGATCTTACTATGAATTTAGATTTGTTAGAAATTTCAGCTATATCTAATAATCTAGCTAATTTAAACTTAAGAAGTAACACAAAATTGGAAAGAGTAGATGTTGCTGATAATAATTTGATATCTTTTGATTTTAGGAATGGGAATAATGGTATAATAAAAAGTTTTAGAGCTATAGCTAATTATAACCTTCCTTGTATAACTGTAGATAATACTTCATTATCTAGTTTGTCTTTATGGAATATAGACAGTGGAACGTCATTTAGTGAAGATTGTAATTGGACTAATGTGCCAGATGATAATTTTGAAAATTATCTTGAAACTCATGACGCTAATGGAAATGTGGTTTCAGTTGGAGATGTTACAAGTATGGGAAATGGTGTTGCAAATGATAATTATGTACATACTTCAAAAATTCAAAATGTTTTAATTCTAAACCTTTCTGATTTAGGAATTAACAATTTAACAGGTATTGAGAATTTTAAAGAATTACAGGATTTAAATTGTTACAATAATGGGATATCAAGTATAAATTTATTAGAAAACGTAGAATTAAATGAATTAAATATAAGTAGGAATTCTCTTACAAATCTTGATGTTTCTAAAAATATATTATTAACTAAGTTAACTGTATCAAGGAATTCGCTTACCTCCATAGATGTAACTAAAAACATAAATTTAACAACTTTAAGTTGTAGCCAAAACAAACTTAATAGTATAGATGTAACCAAGAATTTAGTATTAAAGAGTTTATATTGTTATTCGAACCCTTTAGGTTCATTAAATGTTACAAAAAACACTGTTTTAGAAAACTTGGATTGTGTAGAAAGTAAACTAACAAGTATAGATCTATCTAACAATAAAGAGTTAAAATATTTACAGATTTATGACAACCTATTAACTAGTTTAGATGTAAGTAATAATGTAAAGTTAATAGAATTGTATGCAGAGTATAACCAAATTAGAAGCTTAGATGTTTCTAAAAATAAGGAGTTGATAGACTTATCGTGTTTTTCAAATCAATTAACATATTTGAATATTAGGAATGGAAATAATACAAACCTTGATAATCGCGATTTTGATATTCGTAATAATCCGGGGCTTTCTTGTGTATCAGTAGATAACCCAACTTATGCTACTACAACTTTTACAAAAAAAGATGCACAAACTAGTTTTAATACTTTTTGTAGTACAACATATGTACCTGATGATGGTTTTGAAGCATATTTGGAAACTCATAATTCAATAGGTGGAGTAGTAGTAGTTGGAGATCCAAACAGTATGGGAAATGGAATTGCTAATGATAACTATGTAGGCACAGAACAGATTAGTAACATAAAAGGATTAAATATCTCAGGACAAGGGATTGTCAATTTTACAGGATTAGAAGGGTTTTTAGACTTAGAAGTGTTAAGATGCTTCAATAATCCTGTAGCAAATTTAAATCTTAGTAGTAACACTAAATTGATTGAAATTGATGCAAGTAATATGGGGTTGAGTAGTTTAAATACGAATAACTTAATTGATTTATCAAAATTACGAATAGATTCTAATCGTTTAGCAAATGTTAATGTTTCTAGTAACACTAATTTAGAATACTTACAAGTTTCTAATAATCTATTAAACTCAATTGATGTTAGTCGTAATATTTCAATCAGAGATTTAAGAATTGCAGATAACTCACTAACTACATTAGATATATTAAAAAATATAAACTTAGTAAATTTATATTGTGCTGATAATTCGTTAACTAGTTTAAATTTAACGAATAATACACTACTGAAAACGTTGAGTTGTGGAAAAAATAAATTTACAACAATTAATATTAATGATTTAATTAATTTAACGGATCTATTTATTGAAGATACACCTACATTATCTTTTTTAAATGTATCTAATAATATTAATTTAGAAGATATTGGTCTGAATAATAATAGTTTATTAACTTCTTTAGATTTAAGTGCAAATGTTAAACTTATAGAAGTTTATATTAATAATACTTCTATAACTAATTTAAACTTTAGTAATAGTCCTGATTTATATTATCTTGAATGTAAAAATAATGACTTAACTTCCTTAAACTTAAAGAGTGGAAGTACTATAGGACTTGATGATGTATACGCAACCGGAAATCCAAAGTTAATATGTATAAATGTAGATGATCCTGCTGCAAGCTATTTAAGTAGCTGGGAAAAAGATACTAGTGCTAAATATGCTGAGTATTGTCAATTAACATATGTGCCTAATGATAATTTTGAAGCTTTATTAGAAGGAAGAGGTTTTGGGAATGGTATTGCTAATGATAATTACGTATATACTGATTTAATTTCATCCGAAACTGTATTAATAATTCAAGATAAAGAAATTTCAGACCTTACGGGAATAGAAGATTTTGAGTCACTAGAAGTGTTACTTTGTCGTAGATCAAATGTTGAAACGATAAATGTAAGTAATAATATAAAATTAACGCATTTGAACTTAGTTGATAATTCATTAAAATCTCTAGATCTAAGTAAAAATGGGGTGCTAGAACAAGTACTTATTAGTAATAATTCAGAATTAGGAGTGGTGGATGTTTCGTCTCTTTCAAAATTAACGACATTAGATGTATCAAATACAGGTATTAATTCTATTGATGTTTCTAATAATTCATTATTAAAAGTATTAAATGTTAATAATAACCAATTTACAGCATTAGATATATCACCATATCCTAATATTGTGCAGCTAAGAGCTATAAATAATCAATTAACTGTTTTAAATATAGCAAATGGAAATAATACTAATTTCACATGGTTTGATGTTACGGATAATTCTAACTTAAGATGTATAGAAGTTGATGATGTGGGCATAAATTTTAATTCAGGCTTATGGAATAAAGACGCTTCTGCATCCTATACGTTGTATTGTGAATTAACATATATAGCCGATGCTAAATTTGAAAACTATCTTGAAACACATGATAAAGATGGAAATCTAGTTAACTTAGGAAATATAACAAGCTTAGGTAATGGAATAGCAGATGATAATCAAGTTGCTACTTCTAAAATAAAAAATGTATTAACATTAAATGTTGCAAGTCAAAATATAGCTGATCTTACTGGTATCGAAGCTTTTATTTCTTTAGAATCGTTAAATTGTGATTATAATGATTTAACCACGTTAAATCTTAGTAGTAATGTTAATTTAAAAATTTTAAATGCTGCAGAAAATGATTTTGAATCATTAGATTTTACAAATTATATTGCTTTGGAAGAGGTGAACTTACGATCTAATTCTATAGCTAGTTTATTAGTAAATAACAATCCTAATTTAAAAAAATTAAACATAGGAAAAAATGCACTAATAACATTAAATTTAACCTCTTGCGTTGGACTTGAAGAGCTTTTGGTGCATCAAAATTTATTAGTGATATTAGATATAAGAAATGGAACTAATAACTTAATAACAAACCTTACTGCTTCACTTAATCCTAGTTTAACTTGTATATTGGTAGATGATATAAATGATGATCATAGTTTATGGTCTAAAGATGCTTCTGCAAATTATAGTGAAACTTGTAATACAGTAGTTTGGTCTGGAGGTAATGATTCTAGTTGGGGAAATACAGGGAATTGGGTAGGACACAACTTACCTTTAGTAACTAATGATGTTGTAATTCCTAGCTTAG
>JBELFC010000112.1:0-10958 GCA_042093175.1 Tenacibaculum sp.
TTAGAAAACTCTATTCCAATAGAAACTCCTTTGGCAGCACATAAAAATGCATCTTTCTGACAAATAAATTTCCCTCCAAATTCAGTTAAATCAACGGGAATAATTTTACCAGGATATGGAGAGGCAAATGACACTTGTTTTTTACCATAACCAACATTTGTAAAAACTGTCATAAACAAACTTTCACCTGTAAGAATTCTTTTTCCTGCTGAAAAAATTTTACCCAACAACCCTTTTTCTTGATTTGATCCATCTCCAAAAATAGTATTCATCTTCACATCTGTATCCATCATCATAAAACTTCCACTTTCAGCAACAACACCTTCTTGTGGATCTAACTCAATTTCAACATATTGCATTTCTTCTCCAAAAATGCGGTAATCTATTTCGTGTGCGTTCATAATAATTAGTTTTTAGCTATTAGACTATGATATTTATAATTTGTTACGATTTTACTTTTAAACTCCACTCATATTTAAATTGCGAAACTGAAACTCCCTCTTCATTAATTCCCTCTGAAGTAACAATTACAGTTTGCCCCTCTCCAGTTTCTATCGATTTTTTTATAGCCTCTCTTATAAGCATTCCATCATTACATTCAAATCTTATTTTACCAACAGCTTTTTTAGTAAAAGTTCCACTCATATTTGTTACCAACATAGATATTTTTCTATTTGACTCACTTATTTCTTTCATCACCAAAATTCCTGTAGACAATTCAGATGCCATTCCTTGAACTGCCCAAAACATAGATTTAAAAGGATTCTGATTCATCCATTTATAAGTAACTGACACCACTGAATTGGTATCGGAAATTGATTTTACTCGTACTCCTGTTAAAAAAGCTGAAGGAAGTTTAAAAAATAAAAACGCATTAATTTTTCGTGGTGTATACTTCATTTATATAGTGTTTATGGGCAATGTACGACTTTTTATTTAATTATTAATGCTGTCAGCAAATGTTAAAGTTTGTTAAATTTTAGTACTATGTATTGCATAATACCTTTTAAAAGATATATATTTGCATAGTCAAGTATTATATAATTTATATTATTATGCAACATAACAACGAAAACACCAATGCTTTTTTAATACATATTTCAGCTTTTGCTGGTTATTTATTTCCTTTAGGAAGTATTATAACTCCATTAATTGTTTGGCAAACTTTAAAAGACAGAAGTACTTTTTTAGACGAACATGGTAAAGAAGCTGTAAACTTTAATATTAGTTTTGGATTATACATTTTTATACTAAGTGCCTCTTTCTTTTCTTTCTTCTTTGGAAGTTTTCTAGACATTTTCAACGGAGTAGACATAGATTTTGGAGGACATCATTCTTACGGAGGTCTTTTCGGTTTTTTAGGAATAGCCTCTTTAGTAAGTATTGTTAGCTTGATTAAAATTGCCTTAATCATTATAGCAGCAATGAAAGCAAATAAAGGAGAAATGTATAAATATCCTTTTACAATAAAATTTATTAAATAACCACTTAAACAACGCTCAATGAAGATAGAAAACACAAAAGCTCAAATGCGTAAAGGTGTGTTAGAATACTGCATCCTATCTATTTTACAAAATGGAGATGCATATACATCAGAAATTCTTTCAACCTTAAAAAGTGCAGAAATGATTGTGGTTGAGGGTACTATTTACCCATTATTAACTAGGCTAAAAAACGCTGGGTTATTAACTTACAGATGGGAAGAATCAACATCTGGACCACCAAGAAAGTATTACGTACTTACAGAAAACGGACAATTATTCTTAAAAGAATTAGATAAAACCTGGAACAATTTAGTAAACGCAGTAAACCAAGTAACAAGTACAAAATCAACTAAAAATGAATAAGACAATAAACATAAATTTAGGCGGGTTCTTCTTCCATATAGATGAAATTGCTTATCAAAAATTAAACCGTTATTTAGAGGCGATATCTCGTTCTTTAAGCGATGACCCCCAAGGAAAAGATGAAATTATAGCTGACATTGAATCACGTATTAGCGAGCTTTTATCAGAAAGAATTACAGATGCTCGTCAAGTTGTTAATGAAGGTGATATCGAAGATATTATTGGTATCATGGGACAACCTGAAGATTATGCTGAAGCTGAAGAAGCGTATAATGATAATACTACTTATACTAAAAGAAGAAAAAATACTTCTAAAAAATTATTTAGAGATAGTAATGACAAATTTTTAGGTGGTGTTTGTGCCGGACTTGGTCATTTTGTTGGTATTGATGCTATATGGGTACGTTTAGCGTTCATTATATTACTAGCAAGCGGATTTTCACCTTTAGTATATATTATATTATGGATTTTATTACCTGAAGCAAAAACTACAGCTGAAAAATTACAAATGGAAGGCGAGGCTGTAAATATTGATAACATTGAAAAAAAAATTCGTGACGAGTTTGGAAACATATCAACAAAGCTAAAAGATGGTGCCAGTGAACTTTCTGATAAAATTTCAGGTGCTGACTATGATAAATTACGTGCTCAAACAAAATCTGGTTTTCAAGATTTTATTGACACAATGGGTAAAATTTTACTAGCTGTTTTTAAAGTTTTTGGAAAGTTCATGGGTGTTCTTTTAATATTTATTGCTGGTGTTACCATTATATCATTATTGTTAGGAGTATTTTCAGTAGGAAGCTTAGAAATATTAAATTTTGATAACGACTTTATTCATTATCCTCCATTTTTTTACGACTCATCATTACCTAAATGGTTATTAGCTATTTTATTATTTATTTTAATAGGAGTACCATTTATAGTATTATTTATTTTAGGATTAAGAATTTTATCACCTAACATAAAAAAGTTAAGTACAACCGCTGTATTAACTTTACTAGGAATCTGGTTAACAGCTCTTTTAGGTGTTGGTTTTTCAGCTATTGAATATGGCACATCAAGAGCATATAATGGTGTGAATGTTAATAAACATAGCATAACATATAACCAAGACGCTCCTTTAAAAATTAGAGTTATAAATGACGATAACATTTATTATCAACACAATTTACGCAATAAAAACAATGGTGTGAGTGTATCTATTGATGATAAAGAAATGAAATACTCTAACGATGTAAACATCGATGTTAAAAAAAGTGAAACTGGTAGTGCATACATTGAAATTAAAAAAACTTCTGAAGGAAGAAAACGTAATAAAGCTAATAAAAATGCTGAAGAAATAGTTTATAACTTTAAATCTGCCAATAATGTAATTGTTTTTGATGCATTCTTTTTAAGTAACTACAAAAACATATGGAAAGATGAAGAAATAAAAGCTACTTTATTTATACCTGAAGGTACTACTATCTATTTTGAAGCTTCATCTCGTAATTTCTTATATCATATAGATAACATTGATAATATTTATGATAGAAACATGTCTAACCATCATTTTAAAATGACTTTAAAAGGTTTAGATTGTACAGATTGTGAAAAAGAAAATAACAGTGATAATGACTCTGAAGATAATGAAGATTGGGACTATGAAAGTAATGACGATGTTAGCTTTTTATTTGATAGCACCATTAATGATTTGAAATCTGAATTTATAATAAGTAAAAACACTACTAAAAATGAATTAAAGAAGCTAGTTCGCTGGTTTAAAAACAAAAAAGATATTGATATTGATATTATAAATCCGAAGTACGATAAGAATGGAATGATTGAAAAATTAATTTTAAACATTGATTGTAATGACGGATATACAGGAAACATTACAATATCTAACAATACCTTAAGAGATATACCTAAAGGTTTCCGAAGAATATATAATGAAGAAGGTACACTAGCCTTTAAAACTTGGTAACCTTTAACTAACTATTAAAACAAAAACTATGGACTCATTTTTCGATTTCTTTTTTAAAGGTAATTTTTTCATGAAGCTTTTAACTTTATTATACACCTTATTTATTTCATGGTTTATGGGAGCTCAAACTCACGAAATCCCTAAATACAAACCTTCAAATATTGACTTACACAATCAAATTGTAAAGATGGACGCTGCTTATTTCACTGCCTATAACAAGTGCGACATAAAAAAACAAAGTGATATATTAAGTGAAAATATTGAGTTTTTTCATGATAAAGGAGGATTATCTACTTCTAAAAAAGAAATATTAGAGTCTATCAAAAAAAACATTTGCAATAAAGTAACACGTACTTTAATTGAAGGCAGTATAGAAGTATATCCTATTAAAGATTATGGAGCAATTGAAATTGGATATCATAAGTTTTTTAACAAAAAAGAACCAAACGCTAAATCTCCTCCAAGTAAATTTGTAGCAGTTTGGAAAAAAGAAAACAATAAATGGATAATGACAAAAGTTATTAGTCTACATTAAAATATAGTTGACACTAAAAACATTAGTTCATTTTTGCTAGCTAACGCTAAATGACACTAATACTTGGTTTTATTAGTTTACAAGCCAAAGCTGAGGAGCTTTGGCTTTTTTATTAAAAAAACTAAAATATTATGATACTTTTATTTTCATATTAAAATGCATCCATTTAGTGGAAATATTATTAGATGATCCAGTAACAATTTTATCATAATCAATTCCCCAATCAAATAAATTTACTCTTCCTTCTAAAATCAAAAAATTAGGATAAGTTTCATTTGTTTCTCGAATACCAGAAACAAATAATTTCACCTCTTTTTCAACTCCTTTTATAGACATGATTCCATTAACCTGATACCAATCTATTCCCATTGTATATACATTGGTAGATTTAAAAGTAATTTGTTCTTTTTCTTCATTTACAAATATTCCTGGCTTTTTTATTCTTTTATTTAAGTCAACTCCTCCTCTACAAACTTTAAATGAATCAGGATCTAAAGCAAAAGAGAGTTTCATATTCTCAAGAGGATTTCCTTGATCTTTTCGTTTAGATGTAATAACCTGTAAATTGTTAATTGTACCACTAAAAGGAGTACTACAATGGCCATGTGTTACAAATAAGTTCATAAAATCACCTTCAAATACTCTACTCTTTTCTTTTTTATCAGCTTCAAAAGTACTGTTAGTATATCCACTAAAAACAACAACAGCTCCTAGAGCTATTATAATCAAAAATCTTTTTTTCATTTTATTCATACTACTTAATTATTAATGTTATTACGAATATACTTTCAACTCCTATCTAAACTTGTAAATGAAATGTCAAAAAAGTGTAAAAAAACGTTCAATAACCCTTCAAATAACACTAATAAGTAGTTTTACATATTTCAGTAATTTATTTTAATTTCCTAGAATCAACGAATCTATAGATTATATGTATCTTCTTTTTTCATTACTTTTACTCCATGAAATGGATTTTTTCTTTTTTTTTATTTACATCTATAGTAATACAATCGCAAACTTTACCTGAAGGTTTTTCATATGTAAAAGATATAGACCCAACCATATTACGAGAACTACGTTATTGTAACCATAATAACTTTATTGGTATTCCTGTAAATGGTTATAATGATGATGTTTTAATTACCTCTACTCTTACTGCTAAAGCTTTAAAAAAAGTACAAGCTGAGTTAACTAAAAAAGGATATAGTTTAAAAGTATTTGACGCGTATAGACCACAAACCGCAGTCAACCATTTTGTTAAATGGGCAAGAGTAATCAATGACACATTAATGAAACAACAATACTATCCAAGTTTAAATAAACGTCATTTATTTAAACTTGGATATATTGCTTCTAAATCAGGACATTCAAGAGGTAGTTCAGTCGATTTAACAATTGTAAATATTAAAACTGGAAAGGAATTAGATATGGGAAGTCCTTATGATTTTTTTGGCGTTTCATCTCATATTACCTTTCAAAAATTAACTAAAAAACAAAAAAGAAATAGGTCATTGTTGCAACAAAGTATGAAGAAGTTTGGCTTTAGGCCTTATAAAAATGAATGGTGGCACTTTACGTTACGTAATGAACCATTTCCTAATACTTATTTTGATTTCCCTATAAAATAATAACTTTTAACGCTTTATTTAGACAAGCGTTTTAAAATCGGTATTATATTTGCTTAGATATACGCTATTATGTCATATACTATTAGATTTATTTTTTTAGCCTTATTTTTAAGTATCTCTTCTTCAAGTTTTGCTCAATTAGACAATTCTAACAATGGAAAAGATAAAGGAAAATCTTCTTTAGGTAACTTTAAAGTTTCTGCTAAGAATACAAAAAAACCAAAAGTTTTAGATTTTAAAAATGACAATGGTTTTAAAACAGCTCATACAAAACAACAAAAAGATCAAAAAAGAAAACAAGCTGAAGATGCCTATAAAAACAAAGGTATTTTAACAAAAGCTAAAATAGCAGAAGAACAGTATTTAAAAGCATTTAAAAAAATAAATGGTCAATTTCAATACCCAGTAATAGATCAAGATTTAGGAAGTTTTAGCACAAAAGCAAAAAGTGTTAATATTATTTGTAGAGATTATCAATATCCAGATGGAGATAAAGTAACGATCTATATTAATGATATACCAGTTATTTCAAACCTAACACTTAAACAACGTTTTCAATCATTTAACATACCTTTAGATGAAGGAGTAAACATTATAAAGATACTTGCTTTAAACCAAGGTACATCTGGTCCAAATACTGCTGCTTTTAAAATTTATAATGATTCTGGAATGTTAATTTCATCAAATGAATGGAACCTTGCTACTGGTGCAAAAGCAACAATTATTATAGCTAAAGAAAAAGAATAAAAAACGTAGTTTATAAACTTATTAGAACTTAAAGTAAGTTTTAGCCAGAACCTTTTTTTAAATTACTAAAAACTACTACTTTTGTAGGCAGAATTTTTTACAATAAGTAAAACGAACAAACAAAATAAACAACTAATATATAATGAAAGAAATCACCAAAGAGACCTATATCAACTGGTATAGAGACATGTTATTTTGGAGAAAGTTTGAAGATAAATTGGCAGCAGTTTATATTCAACAAAAAGTAAGAGGTTTTTTACACTTATATAACGGTCAAGAGGCTGTTTTAGCAGGAGCATTGCATGCAATGGATTTAACCAAGGATAAAATGATTACTGCTTATCGTAATCACGTTCAACCAATAGGTATGGGTGAAGATCCTAAAAGAGTTATGGCTGAACTATATGGTAAAGCTACAGGTACATCTCATGGAATGGGAGGATCTATGCATATTTTCTCTAAAAAATATCGTTTTTATGGAGGTCACGGTATTGTTGGTGGTCAAATTCCTTTAGGTGCTGGACTTGCTTTTGGTGATAAATACAAAGGAAGTGATGCAGTAACATTATGTTATTTTGGTGATGGTGCAGCTCGTCAGGGTTCATTACATGAAACATTTAACATGGCAATGAATTGGAAATTACCAGTAGTATTTATTGTTGAAAACAATGGATATGCAATGGGAACTTCTGTTGAAAGAACTGCCAATCATACTGATATTTGGAAACTAGGTTTAGGGTACGAAATGCCATGTGGACCAGTAGATGGAATGAACCCTATAAAAGTTGCCGAAGCTGTAGATGAAGCTATTCAAAGAGCTCGTAGAGGAGACGGTCCTACTTTTTTAGAAATGAAAACATACCGTTATAGAGGTCATTCTATGTCTGATGCTCAACATTATCGTACTAAAGATGAAGTTGAAGAGTACAAAAAAATAGATCCTATTACTCAAGTTCTTGATATTATTAAAAAGAACGAATATGCTTCTGACGAAGAAATAGACGCTATTAAAAAAGAAGTAAAAGAATCTGTTAGTGAATGTGAAAAATTTGCTGAAGAATCTCCATATCCTGAATTGAATCAATTACATGATATGGTTTACGAACAAGAAGATTACCCTTTTATAAAATAATAAATCCAACAAAAACTCATTAAAATATGGCTACAATAATAAATATGCCTCGTTTAAGCGACACCATGGAAGAGGGTGTTGTTGCACAGTGGTTAAAAAGTGTTGGAGACAAAGTAGAAGAAGGTGATATTTTAGCTGAAATCGAAACAGATAAAGCTACAATGGAATTTGAATCTTTCCATGAAGGAACTTTATTACACATTGGTGTTCAAGAAGGTGAAGCAACTCCAGTTGATAGCTTACTTGCAATTATTGGTGAAGAAGGTGAAGATTTCTCTACTTTATTAAGTGGTAATTCAGCTCCTGCTTCTGAAACTAAAACAAAAGAAGATTCAAAAACAGAAACTACATCAAACACTACTACTGTTTCAATTCCTGAAAATGTAAAAGTAGTAACCATGCCTCGTTTAAGTGATACTATGACAGATGGTACTGTGGCTACTTGGTTAAAAAATGTTGGTGATAAAGTAGAAGAAGGTGATATTTTAGCTGAAATTGAAACTGATAAAGCTACAATGGAATTTGAGTCTTTTCAAGAAGGTACCTTATTACATATTGGTGTTCAAGAAGGTGATAGTGCTCCTGTTGATAGCTTATTAGCTATTATTGGAGCAGAAGGAACTGATGTTTCTGCCTTATTAGATGCAAACAAAGCTGGCAATTTAACTTCTTCAAATACTTCTTCTGACAAAAAAGAAGAAGTTAAAGAAAGTACTCCCAGTGTTTCTTCAAATATTGAAACAACTCCTAAAGAGAATTCTAATAATTCTTCTACAGGTGGGCGTCTTTTAGCCTCTCCTTTAGCTAAAAAAATAGCTAAAGACAAAGGTTATAATATTGCTGATATTAAAGGATCAGGAGAAAATGGTCGTGTCATCAAAAAAGATGTAGAAAATTATACTCCTGCCTCTTCAGTCCAAGCAACTACTGTAAAAGATACTAGTAGTGCAAGCATCACTAATATGGTAAGTAACTTTACTATTGCTGGTGAAGAAAAAACTGAAGAAGTTAAGAACTCTCAAATGCGTAAAGCAATAGCAAAATCTTTAGGTAACTCTAAATTTAATGCTCCTCATTTCTATTTAAATATAGAAGTTGACATGGACAATGCTATCGCTTCAAGAAAAACTATAAATTCAGTTCCAGACACCAAAGTATCATTTAATGATATGGTAGTAAAAGCTTGTGCTATGGCTTTAAAAAAGCACCCACAAGTTAATACTAGCTGGACAGACAATACTACATTATTTCATAGTCACATACATGTAGGTGTTGCTGTTGCTGTTGACGAAGGTTTAGTTGTACCAGTTGTTAAACATACTGATGCATTAAGCTTAACTCAAATTGGTGGTTCTGTTCGTGATTTAGCTGGTAAAGCTAGAAATAAAAAGATCAAGCCAAATGAAATGCAAGGAAGCACTTTTACTGTATCTAATTTAGGTATGTTTGGTATTGAAAGTTTTACTTCAATTATTAACCAACCTAATTCTGCTATTTTATCTGTAGGTGCAATTATTGAAAAACCTGTTGTTAAAAACGGGCAAATTGTTGTAGGTAACACAATGAAGTTAACATTAGCGTGTGATCACAGAACTGTTGATGGTGCTGTAGGAGCTCAGTTTTTACAAACACTAAAAACTTTTATTGAAAATCCAGTTACAATGCTTGCTTAGTTGAGTAACTCATTTAATACTATATAAAAAACCAGAACTAAATTTAGTTCTGGTTTTTATTTTACAATAGTTTTTTAGCTTGTACAACATGTCGTTCATTATGATAAATTACAAAACGTAATGTATCACCTAACCTAAATTTTAACAACGGTAATGTTATTGATGTTTTAATTTTTGTTAAATCTTTATTTTTCGCTAATTCTAATAATACCAATAACTCTTTTTGATTTTTAATAAAATTTGAAAGAACATTTATTTTTTTAAGTTTTGAATGTATTGGATTCTTACTTTTAAAAGTATTCATCGTTTTCATCTTTTCAGAAGGTAACATGTCTAAGGCAAATTTATTCCCTAAATAACCAGATTTGAAACTATCAGCTGAGGGTAAATTTGAAGATTGCATTCTTTTTTTTAGTTCTTTATTATAGAATTCAGCATATAAATTTAAATGTTCCAAGCATTCTAAAATTGACCATGATGCATCGTTTACTTTTTTTTGTAATTCAATTTCAGGTTTACTTTCTAAAAAATGTGCAAATTCTATATGATTATTTGTATATTTTTTTAATTCTGTTAGTAATTCATGTGCGTTAAAAACCATTATTCTATTTTTAATCAAATTTCTATTTATTATTAGACATAAATATTGATCTTAATCAAGACTTTTTAAAATTCTTGAAAGAGTTTCAGGTGTCATTCGCAAATAAGACGCTATATACTTTTGTGGAATTTCTTGAAAAACTTGAGGACTTCTTTTTATTAATCGTTCAAATCTTTTTTGCGGAGAAAAAGTTATCAAATCTATTTCTCTCTCAATCTGTTGATGTACAAAGTTTTCTAACATTTTACTCCAAACATCTTTAAACTCTTCTTTTGAATTAATTAATTGATAATATGTTTTTTTTGAAATAACCTTGAGCTCACACTTTTTGATTGCTTGAATAAAAAATGCAGTAGGTTTACCAGTTATAAAGCTATCTAATGCAGTAATAATAGAATTAGAATACCCAAATCGAATAGTATGTTCTTCTATCTCGTTATTAATAAAAACACGTAAACTCCCCTTAGTTACAAAATATAAATTAGTTTCAACTTCACCTTCGTTTACTAAAAATTCATTCCTCTTTATAGAAATTTCTTTTTCCCAATTATTTGATAATATTCCTAATAACTGCTCATAAACTCCCATAAAATATTTTTCTCGAATTTAATGATTTACAAGCTATAAAAAAAGACGGTAATTTTACCGTCTTTTGAATTTAATATGTATTAAAAAATTATTTAGTCAATAACATTTTCTCAGTTATAACTTTGTTTCCCACACGTATTTTATAAATATAAATTCCCTTTTTTAAATCTGAAACATCCTTATCTAATATTTTTATTCCTTTAAAGTTTTTTTCACTAATTAAAGTTTTGATTAACTG
>JBELFC010000113.1:0-7845 GCA_042093175.1 Tenacibaculum sp.
TATAAATATGATGTAAAGAATCTGTTTGAGCTAAATTTTTTCTTAATAGATTATCTGTTCTATTTAAATTCTCATTTGTTAATTCTTTTAGCTTATTAAAATAATTGTTTTCTATTATTGAAGAGATTATCACTTCATCTAGCTTAGAAAACACATCATTTTTGGTAGATAAAACATTTATTTTATGCGCTTTATAATTAAACTTCGTAAACGTTCTTTTGAAATCGAAAAAAGAATAACTTTTCGCTGTTAAGGTATCTATAGATAATATCAGTTCATCATAAGTAGTTACAATATCATTTCCGTTTTCTATAGGTTCAATTGAAAATTTCTTTAATGATTTTGCTTCTTCTTGATTTAAATTAAAAGTTTTAGCTAGTAAGTTTTCATTTTTTTGCTTTACAAGATTGTTATAAAATTCAATATTATTATATAATTGTCTTGCACTATCAAAGTTTGTTTGAACTAAAAGATTTGAGCCAAACTTATTTTCTTCCTTTAATTCAATTACTAAACCAGCGATAGCACCAATAACAATAGCTATTCCTAACTTAATATAATTTTTCTTAAAGAAAAGAAGTATTAAAATGAAAAAATGAAAAAGGCCAGAAAAAACACTTCCAATAAAATTAAAAAAATTAGAAATACCCTTGCCTATTATTACAAACAAAGAGCCTAAATCAACTTCTTCTTCGTTTTTATTATTAGCCATGCTTTAAAAAATTTGTTCTATTATTTTTTCAGTTATTGCATAAGTAGGTGTTACTCCACTCATTCCTAATCCTCCCGAAGCTAATGTAGCTCCAGTTTCTAATGGGTTATCAGAAGCATAGTACGCATAACGAACTTTTACATTTTCTGAAATATTTCCTCTAATTTTAGAAGCAGATTGAATTGCTTTCTGGTAATGAGCTCCTTCCATTTCTAATCCTATAACATTCCATGTAGAGTCATGGAAAAATTTTAATAAGTCTTTATTCTGTAATGAAGTTCCTAATACAGAAACCATAGCTCCATCAAAAACCTCAACACCGTAACCTTCTAAATTTTCTTTAGATAATTCATTTTCAAAAGGATAATTATCTGCTGTTCCTTCAAAAATATGAGATGACGGAATCATAATGTCTCCTTTTCCGCCTTCTAGTATTCCAGCTTTCCCCATTATTGAAACAGATTCAACATCTAAATGTATCTTTCCATCTCTTGTTTTATAAGGCTTTAAAAGTTCGTCCATTGTTTCATATGCTTGTTCTCCAAAAGCATAATCCATAACAATAATAACTGGCTTTTTATTTATTGAATGTTCTTTCTTAAATGAAATAGTATTAAAATCTATTTTATCAGTATCAATAATCTGAACATTAATATTCGTTCCAGAAGTATCTTTTATATAAATTAATCCTTTTTCAGAAGCATATTGTTTAACCTTTGTTTGTAAAGCTCCGCTATCAGAATTACTTAATAGTTCAAAAAGTTCAAACCCTTTATACTCTTTTGCTTTTGTTGGTATAGCATTTTTAGCATAAATAGTATTCATTACACTGTGCATATTAGCACTTATTATGTGTATTGGTCTATTTATTAAATCATTTTCAAGTAACGTTTTCTTTATGTTATTTGCCCAAATTTCTCCATAAAAATGATGTCCAATTTCTTCTATTAAAACTGAACTAAACTTTATAGATCTTTTTTGATCTAAAACCACTTCATTAATAGCTAATTTCCCTAACCAATAAATAAGGTGTAAAAAACGATTTGGGTTTTCATCAGTAGCAAATGAATTACATACATCATAAACTTCATCGTATGTTCTACCTAAAATGTTACCTAGATGTACAATTATCACATCTTTTTCTTCATCTGTAAGTGTTTTATTATACAAAACAACTTCTTCAAGATGTATCCACTCTCTAATAAATTTTTCTCCAGAACCACCAATTGTTACTCTATCTTTTATTTTATGTGACTCAATAAATAGAAAAGTAAGATGAGTAAGAATATCATATATTTCAGACCTTCCTCTAGTAATTTCAATGTTCATTTGGTCTTTATCAATACGATAACAATTTCTCCTTCTTTTAGGAGGTACAATTGCTTTAAAATGTGAGTTCCTATAACCCTCATCAGCTGTTAAGTTGATAAATTGACACTCTTCTATTCCTTCTGGTAAACGTTCTATTACATATATTAACCCGTTTAACTCAGTTTTTTCTTCAGCTATAGATCCATATATTTCTGGACGTAATGCTAAAAGTGATTTTCGTAAAGTTTCTCCAGAAATCCCCATTGGCTTATAAAAGCCACGACTAAATAAATGCCTCATAGATATATATAACTTTTCTATTGCATTTGTTGACTCTTGTGCTCTCGTTCTTTCTTTCTGGTTTGGTTTCGACATAAATTTGTAATCAAATAAGTTATATAAATTACTCCGTTTTGAGTATTTTATTGTATCTGTTTTTATTTTTCAACAATGAAACTGCTTGTTTTATTGTTTTATCATTTTTCAATTGATGTTTATACATTCCTTCCTTATAATAAGAAATTTTCAATATTTGCTTTTCAATTTTTGCTAATAAAACATCTTTGTTTTTTGATATCTCTGTTACTTTTTGCTGTTGTAACTTTTTCAAAATATTATCATAATCTTTTTGTATACCAATTTTGTTTTTTAAAGTTTTATAAGCTCTCTTGAACATTTTTTCTTCCTTTGTAACAAAAGAAGTATCGGTACTATATAAATATGTTTTAAACTTATTAAACTTTTGCGAATCAAATGAAAAATTTAATGAATCTATAACAGCTTCTTTTTGAATATAATCAGTTGCAAAATTAAAAATAGCCCTTGATTTTAATAATGCTTTAGTTGTTTTGTTTTTTTCTGAATATTTTATTTTTACATCAGGAGTTACTCCACCACCATCATAAACTATTCTTCCATTTTGTGTTGTAAATTTATTAACTACTCCTTCAGAAAACTTTGGTACTTTTCCTGTTTTTGAATTTCTATTAGCATAATCCAATTCTTGAATACATCTTCCACTAGGTGTATAATATTTTGAAATTGTAGCTTTCATTTGGGTTCCATAATTCAACTTAAAATAACGCTGCACCAATCCTTTTCCAAAGGAACGTTCACCCATAACAACAGCTCTGTCATAATCTTGTAGCGCTCCTGAAACAATTTCAGAAGCTGATGCTGATCTATCGTCAATTAGAACAACCACAGGCATTTCAATATCTAATGGATCTCTATTTGTTTTATACGTTCTACTATTCTTTTTAATCTTCCCTCTTGTATCAACTACTTTTTTGCCTTTAGGTATAAATAAGTTTGTAATGTTTACTGCATCAAAAAGTGACCCTCCAGGATTACTTCTTAAATCAAACACTAACTTGTTCATTCCTTTTTCTTTCAACTTTTTAATTGCTTTTGCTACTTCTTCAGTAGCTTTCTGACTGGTAAATTGAGTTAAAACAACATATCCTGTTTCTTTGTCAATCATGTCATAAAAAGGCACTGGATTTACTATAACCTTATCTAGCTTCAGTTTAACGGTTATATTTTCTCCTTTTCTATTTACTTTTAATATAAGTTCTTTGTTAGGAGTTCCTTTAAGTACTTGAGAAAGCTGACTTCTTTCAAGGTTTTTTAAATCTTGACCATTAACATTTACTATAATATCCCCGGCTTTTAAAGCAGCTTTATCTGCTGAAAATCCTTTATATATTTCTGATAAAACAATTCCTTTTTTAGTATAATACGATGTAACACCTATACCACCATATTCACCCTCTCTTCGTATTCTTGCATCTTCAACATCCTGTTCGTTATAAAAATTAGTGTATGGATCTAAGCTTTTAAGCGTGTTTTTAATAGCTTTATCTGTAACATCTCCAGGATTTATTTCATCAATATAATTGATGTTTAATATTTTAAATAGGTTGTTATATATTTCTATTTGTTTCGCAATCTCAAAGAAACGAGATTGAAACGAAAATAGAATTCCAATAATAACTAAGCTTCCTAAAAAAAGTACTTTTCTATTTTTCATTTGTATTAATTTCTGCTACAAAAAGCGATATTAATTTTTTCATTTTCTCTTCAATATCTTCATATTTCCACTCTTCTCTTGCAATATAAGAAATCATATACACATATGGTTTTTTAGCTTCCGAATACACCATTCCTTTTTCCCTACGGTAGCTTTCTCTTAATAAGCGTTTAATTCTATTTCTATCTACTGCTCTTTTAAAATTACGCTTGGGCACAGACATTCCTACTTGTGCAGGGTATTTAGAAGTGTGTTCTGTTTGTATATAAACCATTCTCAAAGGAAAAACCCTAATAGACTTCCCTTCTTCATATAACTTACCTATAAGTTTCCTACTTTTTAATCGTTCCTCTTTTCCTAAAGTAAATCTCATCATATACAAACATACGTAAACCTATAGGAATAACCATTTTTTTGAGTATTTTTGAGGAAATCATTTTTAAAAAATCACCACAACTATTTTATAAATATCATTTACTAACACATATTGTCATCTTTATAATTAGTAAGTAAAATAATTAAAAAAACAAACACATATGAAACCAGACTTATTTCAAGCTCCTGATTACTATCAAGTTGATGATTTATTAACCGATGAGCATAAGTTAATTCGTGATACTGCTCGAGAATGGGTAAAGAAAAATGTATCTCCTATTATTGAAGATGCTGCTCAAAATGCTAAATTTCCTGAACAATTAGTTGGTGGTTTAGCTGAAGTAGGTGCTTTTGGACCTTATATTCCTGCTGAATACGGAGGTGCTGGGTTAGATCAAATTTCTTATGGTTTAATAATGCAAGAATTAGAACGAGGTGATAGTGGTATTCGTTCAACTGCTTCAGTACAGTCTTCTTTAGTTATGTGGCCTATTTTTAATTACGGAAACGAAGAACAAAAAAGAAAATATTTACCAAAATTAGCAAGCGGTGAATGGATGGGGTGTTTTGGTTTAACTGAACCAAACCATGGATCAAATCCTGGAGGCATGGAAACGAAATTTAAAGATATGGGGGACCATTATTTATTAAATGGTGCTAAAATGTGGATTTCTAATGCTCCTATTGCTGATGTGGCAGTAGTTTGGGCTAAAAATGAAGAAGGTAGAATTCACGGACTTGTTGTAGAACGTGGTATGGAAGGTTTTACCACTCCAGAAACTCATAACAAATGGTCATTAAGAGCTTCTATTACTGGAGAATTAATTTTTGACAATGTAAAAGTTCCTAAAGAAAATCTTTTGCCAAAAAAATCAGGACTTGGTGCTCCTTTACAATGTTTAGATTCTGCTCGATATGGTATTGCTTGGGGTGCTATTGGTGCAGCTATGGATTGTTATGACACTGCCTTACGTTATGCTAAAGAGCGTACACAATTTGGTAAACCAATTGGTCAGTTTCAATTACAACAAAAAAAATTAGCTGAAATGATTACCGAGATTACTAAAGCTCAATTATTAACATGGCGTTTAGGAGTTTTAAAAAATGAGGGCCGTGCTACATCTGCACAAATTTCAATGGCTAAACGTAATAATGTAGATATGGCTATAAACATTGCTCGTGAAGCGAGACAAATTTTAGGAGCTATGGGTATTTCGGGAGACTATTCTATAATGCGTCACTCTATGAACCTAGAAAGTGTTATTACTTATGAAGGAACACATGATGTGCATTTATTAATTACTGGTTTAGATATTACTGGTTTAAATGCTTTTAAATAAAACTAAAAAGAAGTGTTCTAAAAAGAAAAACAACTCGGGCTTTTAGAACACTTCTTACAATCAACTATTAAAAATCACTAAATAATAGTTACCCTTTCTTTTTACCACTATTCATAAAAATTAGTAGAGTAGCTATTAAGCCTAAACTAACAATACCAAAAACAATCAACATAATAGTTCCATTTGTCCATGAAACTGCAGGAATATTAACTAATTGTATCATATCGTAAACTTTTATACAAAGGTAAATACAATGAAAAGGTTAGAATATGACTTTTATCAGGATTTGGAAAATTTTGTTTTTAATCCATCAATGCTTTCTTGATTTTTTTCCTCCCAGTAAGATTCAATTCCATCTTTCCCTTTATCTTCAGCCCATTCATTTAACTGATTTCGTTCACCTAAATATTCATAAAAAGGTATAGAAGAACCACAGGAAGTTTGTGCAGATGTAATTTCTACTACAAATATTTGACGTGTGCCTGGTAACTTTGGAAACAAGTCTACATAAGTATTCCATTCATTATCTTTTTCTTGTATCTCTATTGCTTCTCCATACAACCTAAGAATATTAGGAGCGCCTTCAAAAGCACAAAACATAATTGTTATGCGATTATTTTCGATTAAATGTGCAGAGGTTTCATTACCACTTCCAGTAACACTTAACCAAGCAACTTTATTTTCATCCAAAATTCTAAAGGTATCCATTCCTTTAGGAGATAAATTAACTCTTCCTTCTTTAGGTGCTGTAGCAACAAAAAACATTTTTTGGTTTTCAATAAACTTTTGAAGTCTATTTGTAATTTTTTTATAAAACTTAGCCATAGTTTAATTGTTTAATCTTTTTAAAAAATTGATTTTAAATTTTTGTCCAATAGGTATTTTTTTTGAACCAATAGTAACTTGATTTCCTTCAACAAAGTCTAATTTACTTTGATTTATAATATATGATTTATGAATTTGTATATATTTATTTTCTGGTAATAATGAAAGTATATTTCTAAGTGTTTTATAACTCACCAAAACTTTATCTTTTGTATATATTTTAATATAATCTCCTAACGCTTCAACAAATAAAATATCATTTACTTTTAGTTGGTATAGTTTCTTATCTGATTTAATAATTATAAACTCTTTTTCTAAAACTAGTTTGTTTTTTACTTTTTGTACTGCTTTTAAAAACCTTTCAAATGAAAATGGTTTTAATAAATAATCTATTGCATTAACATCAAATCCTTCTATTGCATACTCAGAGTAGGCAGTAGTAAAAATAACTAAAGGAGGGTTTTTTAGCATTTTATAAAATGCAATTCCCGACAAGTTAGGCATATTTATATCTAGAAAAAGAAGATCAACCTTAGTTTCTTTCAAAAACGTCATTGCATCAACTGCATCATTACAAACTCCTGCTATCTCTAAAAAATCAACATCTCCTATAAGATGTTTAAGTATGTTTTGTGAAGATGGTTCATCATCTATAATAACGCATTGTATTTTCATTATTTTAAATCTATTACAAGTTTAACCTTATAAATTTCATTTGTTTTTTCAATTGTTAATTCGTGTTTGTTTGGATATAGTATTGCTAAATTTTCTTTAATGTTTTTTACACCAATACCATTATACTTTTCTGTATACTTTAAATTATTCTCTTTGAAATTATTCTCTATCTCAAATAACAAAACATTTTTATTAAATTCTAATTTAATAATTACAAAAGGATTATTTATGTTGCTTTTTAATCCATGTTTAAAACTATTTTCAACTAATGGTAATAATAACATTGGTTGTATTTCTGCATCCGTATCAATATTAGATATAAATTTAATTGTTGAATTTACAGTGTGCCTGTTTTTTTCAAATGCTATGTAATTTTCAATTAATTCCTTTTCTTTTTCTATTGTTGTTTTTCTTTCAGAATCATACAATACATATCTTAAAATATTAGATAATTGTAATGTAGCTTCCGTAACTTCTTTATTTTTCCCTACAGATAATGAATATAAAACATTGAGTGAATTAAACAAAAAATGAGGATTTATTTGCCCTTTTAAAACCTTTAACCGCTCTTCAAT
>JBELFC010000113.1:7945-10792 GCA_042093175.1 Tenacibaculum sp.
GGAGGAATTAAAGTAAGTAAATAACTAACCACATAAATAAAATCTATTTTTTTTAAAGGGAAATCAGCAAACAAAAACAGTATTACAAAAAATAAAAGCACCCATAATAAAAGGTTAAATATCCATTTATTATGATGTGCTTTATATCTATTTAATGAATTCTTATTCATTATACTTTAGTCAATGTAAATTTAATTGAGGTTTCCCATTTTTTTGAGGCATTAGAAACAATATATTTTTCAACAAACTTCTGTAATTCTTTTGATGAAGCCGTAAGTAAATACTTGTCGTTTAACAAGCCTATTTTTTCATGTTTGATTTTAATTTTACCTTCTTTAAAAAGATCTTCTATTCTATCTTCATCAAACCATTTAATTTTAATACTTCCATTTGAAGACACATCAAACTTAACTAATGAATGCGCATACACAATATGACTAAATGTTAATGAGTTAATACCACCACTATCATAATCAACAGGAATAAAATCTAAAAAAAGTTGACCTTTAATCTTAAATGGAGTAGCAATAAAAAAAGCTTCTTTTCCTTTTTTTTCAAAAGACACAAAGTAAGAATTCTTATATAAGCTTATTAACTGCTTGTCTTCTTTAGATACTTTTCCTTTATACCCTTTTAATATTTCACTTTCAAAGGTTTTTACCTCCCATTTTCCATTTTCATTGTCTTTCCATTTTCCTAAAAATTCTTCAGTAAAACTAATTGTCTCTTTGGTATAGAAAGGCGATAATGATTTTACAACACACGAGTTTAAAAAAAATAAAATTGCAAGTGAACAAATTATACTTCTAATTTTCATAAAATTATATTTTAAAATTCTTTGTTCAAAAGAAAAAGATTAAACACTTAATACCTATTTTTTTCGATAACCTTGTTCATTTTCTCGGTGAAAAATTAAACCTAATCTATCCAGTTTTTAGTTCTTTCTACCGCTTTTTGCCATTTTTTATATAGTCTGTCTCTTTTTTCTTCTGAAAACGTAGGTGTAAACTCTTTATTAATTTTCTTTCTATTAATAATATCTTCTTGTTTCCAAAGCCCTACATAAATACCTGCTAAGTAAGCTGCACCCATTACGGTTGTTTCTATAATCTCTGGTCTTTCAACAGGTACATTTAATATATCAGATTGAAATTGCATTATTAAATCATTTGCACAAGCACCTCCATCAACTTTCAATGATGTTAAACCAACCTCACTATCTTTTTGCATTACGTTTAATACATCTTTAGTTTGGTAAGCTAATGATTCTAACGTTGCTTTTATTAAATGATTTTTTCCTGTATCACGTGTTAAACCAAATACAGCACCTCGTGCATACATATCCCAATAAGGCGCCCCTAAACCAGCAAAAGCAGGTACAACATACACTGGGTTTTCACCAGTAACTTGTTTTGCAAATTCCTCACTTTCTTTAGCGCTTTTAATAATATTCAATCCATCTCTTAACCATTGAATCGCTGAACCAGCAACAAAAACACTTCCTTCTAACGCGTAATACACTTTATCATCTATACCCCAAGCAATCGTAGTTAACAATCCGTTTTTAGAAAATTCTAAATTCTCTCCAGTGTTTAATAACATAAAGCATCCGGTACCATAAGTATTTTTAGCCTCTCCTTTATTAAAACATGCTTGCCCAAAAAGTGCTGCTTGTTGATCTCCAGCGATTCCTGCTATAGGAATTTGAATATTATTTAAATTAAAGTTTCCAAAATGATATGATGATGGTTTTACTTCAGGAAGCATTGTAGTTGGAATATCTAATTCTTCTAAAATTTTAGTATCCCAACAAAGGTTTTTTATATCATAAAGCATTGTGCGAGAAGCATTACTATAATCTGTGGCATGCACCTTACCATTAGTTAAATTCCAAAGTAACCAAGTGTCAATTGTTCCAAACAAAAGATTTCCTTTTTCAGCTTCATCTTTTGCTCCTTCAATATGGTTTAATATCCAATGTATTTTTGTTGCAGAAAAATAACTATCTATAATTAACCCTGTGGTTTTACGAACATGGTTTTCTAATCCTTTTTCTTTTAACTTTTCGCAAATATTTGCAGTACGTTTATCTTGCCAAACAATAGCATTATATATTGGTTTTCCTGTGTTTTTATTCCAAACAACTGTGGTTTCTCGTTGATTTGTTATTCCAATCCCTACTACTTCTGAAGCTTTTATATTTGTTTGTTGTAATACTTTTTTTAATGTTGTTAATTGAGACTCTAAAATCTCTTCTGCGTTATGTTCTACCCAACCAGGTTCTGGAAAAACTTGAGTAAACTCTTGCTGATTCATTCCTATTATTTCTCCTTCTTCATTAATAACAACTGTACGAGAACTCGTAGTTCCTTGATCTAAAGCTATAATATACTTTTTTGCCATTCTAGGTATTGGGTTAAAAACAGCAATTTACAATATATCCTTTTTAAAAATAAAAAAACCTTCTAGAATTCATCTAGAAGGCTTTGGAGTCACCGTTAAGTGGTTTTTAATGTTTAAGTGCATAACTTGCACCTTTACCTAGTTCAGCTAAAGCCGACATAAAACCCACAAAGGCGTCGTTTGCTTTTTTTACTAAAGTTTTCCCCATTTTAATAAAATTTAAATTTCCCTTAAGTTTTTGTGCTTAAATAAACACGTTACAAATGTATACTTGATTACTAGGGTAAAAAAGGGGTTTCCCGCATGTAAATCTGTAATTTTCCGCAACCAGTATATTTCTTTATAAAAATTAAACTAGAAGAATTTTTGAATTTTTATTCACTTAAAATACAAGACATTATATTAGATTTATTATAAAAAAGACAAAACCTCCTAGAACTTATC
>JBELFC010000114.1:0-10741 GCA_042093175.1 Tenacibaculum sp.
CTGTACCACTTGCCAACCATCTAATATTTTGGCCCCAGTGCTTTCATAAAAATTAATTGCATTCTTATTCCAGTCTAACACTTCCCATGCAACTCTTTTATATCCAGAATCATGTGCAAATCTTAAAACTTCAGTATACAAAGCTTTCCCTGCACCAACTCCTCTTTTATTTTGAGTTACCATTAAATCTTCTAAATGTATTGTTTTCCCTTTCCATGTTGAATAGCGTTCATAAAAAAGTGCCATTCCTATAATACTACCATCTTTTTCTTCAGCTACAAATGTTTTAAACTTAGGACTATTTGAAAAACCATCATTTAACAACTCTTCTTCAGTTACTTCAACTTCATTTGGTAATTTCTCAAAAACAGCTAATTCAATAATCAACTCAAGAATTGCCTTAACATCTTTTGCTTCTCCTTTTCTAATAATAAAACTCATAATTAGTATTTTTTGTAAAGATACTTTGAAAACTTATGCTTTAAAATAAACCTAAAAATTAAAACACATCAATTTTTTTTGTTGAAAATTTTAAAATACGAAATCGTTGTAAAAACGTAAAAAAGTGGCATCTTTGTAAAACACAATTACAACATTTAACATGAATCACAATCACATGACTCTCGGTGAGTTTATTATCAGTAACCAAAATCACTTTAAATATTCATCAGGAGAATTGTCTCGTTTAATCAACTCTATTCGTTTAGCTGCCAAAGTAGTTAATCATGAAATTAGAAAAGCTGGTTTAGTTGATATTACTGGTGCATCAGGTGATATTAATGTTCAAGGTGAAACTCAGCAAAAACTAGATGTTTTGGCAAATGATTTATTTAAACAAACATTAATAAATCGTGAGATAGTATGTGGAATAGCAAGTGAAGAAGAAGATGATTTTGTTGTTGTTGAAGGAAATAACAAAGAAAACAACAATAAATATGTATTATTAATGGACCCTTTAGATGGTTCATCAAACATTGATGTAAATGTTTCAGTTGGAACCATTTTTTCTATTTACAGAAGAGTTTCTCCAGATGGAACTCCTGTTACTAAGGAAGATTTTCTCCAAAAAGGTAGCGAACAAGTTGCTGCTGGTTATGTAGCTTATGGTACTTCTACAATGTTAGTTTTTACTACAGGTAATGGCGTTAATGGATTTACATTAAACCCAGCAATCGGTACATTTTATTTATCTCATCCAAATATGCAATATTCTGAAATGGGAAGAATCTACTCAGTTAGCGAAGGGTATTTTACTCATTTTCAAGAAGGAATGAAACGTTTTTTAATTTACTGTAAAGAATTAAACAAAGAAGATAACAGACCTTATACAGCTCGTTACATTGGGTCATTAGTTTCTGACTTTCATAGAAACATGATTAAAGGTGGTATTTATATTTATCCAGCTACTGCTATTGATCCAAATGGAAAACTACGTTTATTATACGAATGTAATCCTATGGCTTTTATTTGTGAACAAGCAGGTGGTAAAGCTTCAGATGGATTTACAAGAATTTTAGACATTAATCCTTCAGAATTACACCAACGTGTTCCTTTTTACTGTGGCAGCAAACAAATGGTAGAAAAAGCGGAGGAATTTATGACTGAGTTTTCTAAAAATGACAAACCAACTTATTAAATAATAGTTATTTTTTATACTAAAATAAATTTTGAATGAGGCAAACCATTGTTTGCCTTATTTTTTTGCGTTAAATTTACCATCTGAAAAATAAATAACTAACAATTTAAAAATAAATAATTATGGCTTTTGAATTACCAGAATTAGGATATGCTTACGATGCTTTAGAACCAAATATAGATGCTAGAACTATGGAAATACACCATAGCAAACATCATAACGGATATACTACTAAATTAAATGCAGCTATTGCTGGAACTGATTTAGAAGGAAAATCTATTGAAGATATTTTAGCAAATTTAGACATGAATAACATGGGAGTTCGTAATAACGGAGGTGGATTTTTCAACCACTCATTATTCTGGACAGTAATGAACCCTGAAGATCGTGGGTATTTATCAGGAGAATTAAAAGATGCTATTGAAGCTGAATTTGGTTCAAAAGAAGCTTTTATTGATGCTTTTTCTAAAGCTGCTGCTACTCAATTTGGATCTGGATGGGCATGGTTATGTGTTCATAAAGGTGGTAAAATTGAAGTATGCTCTACTCCAAACCAAGACAACCCATTAATGCCAGGTGTTACTTGTGGAGGAACTCCTATTTTAGGATTAGATGTATGGGAACATGCATATTACTTAAACTACCAAAACCGTCGTCCTGATTATATTGATGCTTTCTTTAAAGTAATCAACTGGAATGAAGTTGAAAGAAGATATGCTGAAGCTAAATAGTTTTACTTCTTTAATAAAATAAAAAAAGCACCTGAATATTCAGGTGCTTTTTTTATTTTATTAAAACAACGAATTAATTAACGTACGTTGTTGGTTTTTACAATTGCTCTTTCGTTTTTCCAATCAATCCATTTTTGACCACGTATTCTTCTCATTATATTATCTACTGTTCGCATTATAAACACGTTATAAACAGCTTTTCCTAAATTTTTTGGATTGCGAGCTATCGCTCTTAAACTCATAGAGAATCCAGGTGTAATATATCGCATATAATGCCAATAGCCTTCAGGCATATATAAAACATTACCGTGCTCAAGTTCAGCCACATGCCCTTTCGCTTTCTTTAAAGCAGGCCATTTTTCAAAATCTGGATCATTAAAATCTATATCCTCCCTAGTAATTAATGAATTTGGTATTTTATACAAGTACTTATTTTGCTTTTGATCAAACAAAATACATTTCTTTTTACCTTCAAAGTGAAAATGAAAAATATTAGCTAAATCAATATCGTAATGCATAAAAGTATAAGAATCTCTTCCTCCAAAAAAAAGCATTGGTAATCCCTTCATTAACTTAAGTCCAAAATCAGGAAAACTAAAATCTTTTTGTAATTGAGGTACTTCTTTTAAAACATTCCATAAAAATATTCTAAACTTAGTAGGCTCTTTTTTTAACAAATCAACATACTCTCTCATTTTCATAGTAGCATGAGGTTCGTTAAATCCATCTTTATAATTTACCGGCCTATCATCATATAAAGGTACTGTTTTATCACCAGCTATTTCTTTCATGTATTCTAACGACCACTTAGAATATGCTGGCCAATCTTCAATAAAACGTTCAATTACCACAGGTTTTTGTGGTTTAAAATAATTTTTAATAAAGTCTTCTTTTGTTATAGTCTCAACTCTATCTATTTGCTGCAACTGTAATCCCATGCATCCACTTTTTTTGCAAAGCAAAGTTAATAAATAGTTATTAACTTTTTTCTAAATGATTTTGTTAAAAAAAAGCACTCATCTATAAGACAAGTGCTTGTATATTTTTGAGTTAATTATTTGTTACTGCTTACGTAACTCTAAAGCCTCTTTCTTTTTTGACTCGTTTCTCTCAATTTTATGCTCTGGTCTTGTCCATTTTGGCTTCTCTCCTAATCCTTTGTATTCAGAATTATCAGCTTCTACCGTTTGAGGTTGTACTTTTTTAGTAAATGGTTTTTGAGGATTTAAACCTAACATTTCAAACATTTTCATGTCTTCACTTACATCAGGATTAGGTGTCGTTAACAACTTATCTCCTGCAAAAATTGAATTTGCACCTGCAAAAAAGCACATTGCCTGACCTTCTCTACTCATTTGAGTTCTACCAGCACTTAAACGCACTTGTGTTTCTGGTAATACAATACGAGTTGCTGCAACCATACGAATCATCTCCCATATTTCAACTGGCTTTTCATCTTCTAAAGGTGTACCTTCTACAGCTACCAAAGCATTAATTGGTGTTGATTCTGGCTGAGGATCTAATGTAGATAGTGCTACTAACATTCCAGCTCTATCTTCAACAGATTCTCCCATACCTATAATTCCTCCTGAACAAACTGTTACATTTGTTTTACGAACGTTATCTATCGTTTCTAAACGATCTTCATAACCACGTGTTGAAATTACCTCTTTATAATATTCTTCTGAAGAATCTAAATTATGGTTATAAGCATATAATCCCGCTTCAGCCAATCTTTTCGCCTGATTTTCAGTAACCATACCTAAAGTACAGCAAACCTCCATATCTAACTTATTAATTGTGCGAACCATCTCTAATACTTGGTCAAACTCAGGGCCATCTTTTACATTTCTCCATGCTGCTCCCATACAAACTCTTGAACTACCTCCTGATTTTGCTCTAAGTGCTTGCGCCTTTACTTGATTTACTGTCATTAAATCATTCCCATCAACATTTGTATGGTATCTAGCTGCTTGAGGGCAATACCCACAATCTTCTGAACACCCTCCAGTTTTTATTGATAGCAATGTAGATACTTGTACTACATTTGGATCATGATGTACTCTATGAATAGTTGCTGCTTCATACAACAGCTCCATTAATGGTTTATTATATATAGCTAAGATTTCTTCTTTCGTCCAATTATGTCTTACTTCGCTCATAAACTTAGGTTTATTGATAGTTGTTTGAATGACCAAAAATAACTTATTTTATTTTTATAAACTCATTGAAAAGCTTATAAAATTTTTGCAACTCTTCGAGATACAGTTTATGCCCACTATTTTCAAACATTACAAATGTTACTTCTGCCATAAAAGATTTAAAAGTATTCTACATATTCAAATGTAGAAACATTTATTTTGTTATTAATATAGAAACGGCATTTCCTCCAAATCCTACAGAATTAACTAGTATTTTATTAATTTTAGCAGGACACTTTTGCTTCTCAATAAAAGGCACAGAAATACCTTCTTGATGTTGCATCATTAGAATACCTAATTCTAAGCTTAACAATCCAGAAGTCGCAAACGTATGTCCTAATTTCCATTTATTTGAAGTTAAAAAAGGCTTATGTTCTCCAAATATTTTTTCAATTGCTTTTAATTCTGATAAATCTCCTTTTATAGTACCTGGCGCATGCATTACTATTACGTCAATATCTTTTGGTGAAACATCTCCTAATGCCATTTTCATAGATTTCTGAAAACATTGAGCGTCTGAAGATATTGAAATATTATGTTTTAATATTTCAGTTGCATATCCAACACCCTCAACATATGCAATTGCATTCTCTTTAATTCCTTCCTCCAAGCATATTACTGAAGCACCTTCACCAATAACCATGGTGTTGTTATTTTTTTCTAAATCTAATGTTTTACATGGATATTCATCCTCATTTTTAGCATACACTTTTAGTGCTTGCATTTGAGCAATCGTAAAATCAGTTAACGAAGCCTCACTTGCTCCTATTAAAAATTTACTTGCCATTCCAGATTGTATCCAAGCCACCCCATTTAATAATGAGTGTAAACCTGTTGAACAGGTTATAGAATGTGAAATTTCTGGTCCGCTTGTTTGTAAATCATGGGCTATCCAAGATGATATATTACCTAGTGTTGTTGTAGGCGAACTCAAAGTAGAAGACTTACCCGTTTGTAGAAATTCTTTATGGTACTTTTCAAATAAAATAGTCGCTCCTCTAGAAGAACCAATATTTATTCCAAAATCATCATTAACACTCCATCCTGCTTCTTTTATAGCTTTTCTAGAAACATATAAAGCATACAAAACAGATTCGTCTAAATCTTTGTATTTAGCATCTGATTTTCTTAACTTTTCTATTTGTAGCTTATCTTTCTCTTGAATTTTAGCTACCCATGCATTAAAGTTATCAAACTCTTTAATACTTAAATGATGCTTATCATTTTTATAATTAGTCCAAATATCCTCTAACAAACTTCCTAATGCCGATACCGATGCTATAGAGGTAATTGATATACTATTTCTCAAACCTTAAAAATTTCAACAAAAATAAAACTTCTTATAGCTTTAAGCCCTATATACTATTAGAGTTTTTAGTTTTTGTAACAAATTAAACATATTTTAGTCTTATTATTAAAAATTAAGCATGGCACATCAAGAGCAGAAAAGTTGGTTTAGTAGAAACTGGTTATGGTTTATACCTGTGAGCGGCTGTTTAGGCATCATTTTATTATTCATAGTTGGTATTGGCGCTGCTTTTTTTGGGGTATCTAATCTACTTAATAACGTTGCTCCTATAGAATATGGAATTGAAAAAGCTACAGAAAATAAAAAAGTGATTAACTTATTAGGTGAACCCATTGAGAAAACAGGGATTCCTAACGGAAATATTTCTTTAACTAATGATGATGGTACCGTTGACTTTTCTGTTCCAATAAAAGGATCAAGAGAGGAAGGCTTTTTAATTATAAAAGGTATTAAAACAAATGGTGAATGGACTTATGAAGAATTATACGTTCGTATAAAAAGCACACAAGAAAAGATTAACTTATTAGAAAAAGCTTTAGAGGGTATCTAAAACTTTTTCTATAGTATTATATACCTTTTCAAGTAATATCATATCAATAACATAAGGAACTTGAATATAAATTGTATTTCCAAGTGGTCTTAAAAATACTCCTTCTTTCATAAACGACTTTAATAAAATATCTCTTAAAGCTCCATAACGCTCCATATTTGTATCAATATCTAGAGCTAAAATAACGCCTATTTGTCGTGTTGAATTTACTTTAGAATGTTTTTTTATTCTTTCACTAAATAACTCGTGGGCATCACTAATTTTTTTAATGTTTTGCTGAATTTCCTCAGATTCTAACAACTCAATACTAGCAATAGAAGCCGCACAAGCTATTGGGTTAGCGGCATAAGTATGACAATGAAAAAAACCTTTAGAAATATCACTACTTAAAAAAGCTTCATAAATGTCTTGTGTGCATGAAGTAATCCCCATTGGAACCATTCCTCCTGTCAACGCCTTACTTAAACATATAATATCTGGTTTTGTAACCATATAGTCTGAAGCAAAATTCCTCCCTGTTTTTCCAAACCCTGTCATTACCTCATCTGCAATAGTGATAATTGATTTTGATTTACAAAAATTTAAAATTTCATTCAACCCTTCAATACTATGGATTTTCATTCCTGCTGCACCTTGAACTAAAGGCTCATATATAAATGCTGCTACTTGATTTTCTGCAGTAATTTTTTCTAATTGCTGTAAAATCTCAGTATGATTAGCTCCATTTGGAGTAGGAATACGCTTTACATCCATTAAAAACTCTTCAAAAGGTCCATTATAAACCGAAAGTCCTGATGTTGACATAGCTCCGAAAGTATCTCCATGAAAACCGTTTTCAAAAGCAACAAATACAGTGCGTTTATCTCCTTTATTAAAATAGTATTGTAAAACCATTTTTATTGCAGCCTCAACACTGGTTGACCCATTATCATTAAAAAAAATCTTTGCTTGATTTTCAGGTAAAATGTTTATCAACTTCTCTGATAACTCAACAGCAGGAGGATGCGTAAAATCACTAAACATTATTTGATCTAACTGCTGCATTTGATGATGCACTTTGTTTATAATATAATCATTACAATGACCAAACATACAGGTATACCATGATGAAATAGCATCAATATATTCATTTCCATTTTCATCAGTTAATATACATCCTTTGGCTTTTACAATACCTAAACTATCTGGATGAGTTTGATGCTGTTTTAAGGGATGCCAAATATATTTTTTATCTCTTTCTGTTAAGCTCATAATTTATTTTTAAATTTTGCAGCGTATTCTTTAATTACATTTTCATCAAAATATGGCTCTTCATCAACTCTTCCTATAATAGGTACTCCCGTCATTTTTTTAATAATACTCTCCGTAGTTTTATGCTCAGAACCTGAAAAAACAATTGACACATCAAACCCTTTATCTTTTAACAAACCAACCGTTAATAAGGTATGATTAATACTTCCTAAATAGTGTCGAGAAACAACAACTACTTTATAAGTTGGTTTTATAATATCTAAAATTGTTTCTGAATCATTTAAAGGGACTAAAACACCGCCTGCACCTTCTATTACTAAATTATTTTTTGTTATTGGTTCTTTAATTTCATTAACATCAATAGCAACACCATCAATTTCAGCTGCTGCATGCGGGCTCATAGGCGTATGTAAAGCGTATGAATTTGGATGAAACTTAGAAATTTTATTAGATACCAGTTTTTCTACCTTTAAAGTATCAGAATTATCTAATTCTCCTGCTTGAACAGGTTTCCAGTAATCGGCTTCGAGCGCTTCTGTAATAATTGCAGAAATAACCGTTTTACCTACTTCTGTTGAAATACCTGTGACAAAATATTTATGTTGCATTAAAAAATTGTTTTACATTCATTACATATTAATTTTCTCTTTTCAAAAAAAGGAAACAACATATAAAATATACTTTTTCTTTGAGCTGGTGCTACTAAAATTCTAGAAGAATTACATTTAGGACAATGAATTTCTTTTCCATCTTTATCTTTTTCATAATCTCTAATTTCATTATAAATACTCAACCCTTTTCCTAAGTCTTCATTGTGTACTAATAATTTTACACCTCCTATTGCCTGACTTATTAAAGGATCAGAATCAACAGTTTTTTCATCCATTAACATAGTTCTAATACCTTCAGAATCTAATTTAGATTTTATAAGTTGTGCTTCTGTTGAATACTCAAATACAGTTAAAATTGTATAATCATCTCTCATGCTATTTATTTTACTTTACAAAGGTACTAAGGTTCTCCAAAACTTGTGTTATTTCTTTTTTAGTGTTGTAACTATGTAAACAAAAACGAAGTCTTTCTTGCCCCTCAGCTACAGTGGGAGATAAAATAGGTTTAACATCAAAGCCTATATCTTGCATTTTTTTAGCTACCCGCTTTGTTTGCTCGTTTCCAGAAACAACACAACAGTGTATTGCTGAGTTACTTTTTATAAAATTAAGCTGTAATCTTTCGATTTCTGTTTTAAAGTGATGTATATTTTCATAAAGTCGTTGTATGCTTTTAACCCCATTAATACTTTCAAGGAATTGATATACTTGTTTTATCGTTGCTAAAGCATGAGGTGGTAATCCTGTGGTGTAAATAAAACTTCTTGAAAAATTCACTAAGTATTCTTTCAGCTTTTGACTCCCTAAAACTACTGCTCCATGACACCCAAGCGCTTTTCCAAAAGTTATTATTCTTGCAAAGATTTTATCTTCTAAACCTAATTCTTGTATCAAACCACGCCCATTCATTCCAAAAACTCCAACGGAATGTGCTTCATCAACAATAAAAAATACTTGATGTTTCTCACATATTTCAACCATTTTTTTTAAATCAGGAATATCACCATCCATTGAAAAAACAGATTCTGTTACAACATATATAGCTGAATCATTGTTTTTAAATTCACTTTTAATTGTTATAATTCGATCTTCTAAATGCTTTACATCATTATGATTAAATTTATACTGTTTAGCATTAGATAATTGAATTCCATCTCTAATTGAGGCATGAATTAATTCATCATATAATATATAGTCACCTCGCTGTGGAATTGAAGAAAAAATACCAAGATTTGCATTATAGCCTGAGTTAAACAACAATGCTCTTTCTATATTATGAAAAACAGACAGTTCTTTTTCAACTAACGAGTATAAATCATAATTACCTGATAATAAACGAGAACCAGTTGCTCCGTTTTGAAACTTATTATGAATTACTAAAAACTGATGTGCTTTTTTAAATATCTCTTCAGACTTTGAAAACCCTAAATAATCATTAGATGAAAAATCAATTAAATTTCTATTTTCACCAAGAGACCTCAAAGAATTATTATGTATTCTTTTCTGAAGTTTTTTCTGAAGTTTTTCTGGAAAATTCATTCAACAAAAATACATGAGTTTTTTTTACCTTCTTGATAATTTTTTTCTCATTATTGGTAAATACCTATTAGGTATTGAGCTTTCTTTTTTTGCGATAATTTCAAAACCCTGTTTTTTATAAAAAGAAACAGCATTTGGGTCTGCTAATAATGTCATTTCATCAACATCAAATCTCCTTGTTTCATTAAAAGAATGTAATAACAATTGTTTCCCTATAGATTTTCCTATATAATTTGGTAAAACAAACAACATTTCTAATTCAATAGATTGTTCAACTGGAGGATTTAGTGCATAAAAACCGACTACATTTGTATCCTGAACAAATGTATAAATCATCATTTCTTCAATCATTTTAACACTAATAGTTAAATCTTTTCTCCAGCTTTCAACTTGTTCCTTAGAATACCCCCAATAAGCTTTAGAAACCAAAGCTATTTCGGTTAGCAATGTTGATTCTTCTATTTTTGCTTCCTGTATCATAAAAAAGAAGCCCCACTAAAAGTGAGGCTATAAATTATTTTTTTACTATTTGTCTTATTTTTATTCTAAAAGCAGCGAATAATAATGTCATAAACGGACTCAACCAATTAAATATAGCATAAAACGCATATTCTCCTACACCAACTCCTAAAACTCCAGATTGATAAGCACCACAAGTATTCCAAGGAATCAACACTGAAGTAACCGTACCTGAGTCTTCTAAAGTTCTACTTAAATTTTCAGGAGCTAATCCTTTATCATCAAATGCTTTTTTAAACATTTTCCCTGGAATTACCAATGCTAAATACTGATCAGAAGCAACAACATTTAACCCTAAACAACTAACTACAGTACTTGCAAATAAACCAAACACAGAAGATGCAATTGATAATAAGGCTTTTGTTATTTTAGCTAAAGCCCCAATAGCATCCAT
>JBELFC010000115.1:0-8316 GCA_042093175.1 Tenacibaculum sp.
TTAACATCTATTAAATAAGCTTTAGTATCTTCAGTAGTATTATTACCTTCAATAACTAATTGCTTTTTAATATACTTAGAAAACTCTTCAGCTACCTTTTCTTTTGAAACAAAGATTGCGCTACTTTCATCATTTTCATTTACCCCCATAGCATACAAAATATTTTGTTGCTTTTCAATACGCTTATTAGCATCTATCATTGGGCGAAGTGATGACGCTGTAAAAGCTAACAGCGCTCCTACTACTAATACCATACCGATGGCAAAAAGTAGTGTATATCCATTACTATCTGTTCTCTTACTCATAATTAGGCAGTTTTAACTTTAGCACGTTTTAATCTTCTCTTTACATTACCTTGAACCACATAGTGATCAATTGTTGGAGCAAAAACGTTCATTAATAAAATAGCTAACATTACTCCTTCTGGGTATGCTGGATTGAATACACGAATCATTATAGATAAAAAACCTATTAAGAAACCGTAAATCCATTTCCCTTTATTAGTTTGTGAAGCTGTTACAGGATCTGTAGCCATATAAACTACCCCAAATGCAAAACCTCCAATTAATAAATGGTGCCAAAAAGTAGTATTCATTAAACTAAAGAATTTACTTCCTTCACCTATCCATCCTAATGTTGCAACTTGATTAAAAATTAATCCCATTACTAAAGCTCCTATTACTGCAGATAACATAATTCTCCAGCTTCCAATTTTTGCAAAAATTAAAAACAAAGCTCCTAATAAAATTAATAATGTTGAAGTTTCACCTACTGATCCAGGAATAAATCCAAAAAACATATCCCATGTAGAAAAAGCAAATTCTTTTCCTTGAGCTAAGCTTCCTAAAACTGTTTCTCCTGAAATAGCATCTGCAGTTCCGGCTAATTCTCTAGCTCCTTCAACCCATACTTTATCTCCTGACATCCATGTTGGATATGCAAAGAATAAAAATGCACGAATTGTTAAGGCTGGATTTAAAATATTCATTCCAGTACCTCCAAATACTTCTTTACCAATTACAACACCAAAAGCTACTGCTACTGCTAGCATCCATAATGGTAAATCAATAGGTACAATTAACGGAACTAACATTCCCGTTACTAAATATCCTTCTTCTATCTCGTGTCCTTTTATAATACAGAAAACAAATTCTATAGCTAAACCAACTACGTATGATACTAGTACTAAAGGTAAAATTTTAACTGCTCCAATAAATAAATTATCTAAATTCCAAAAGGCAGTACTAAAAAAAGACATTCCCTCTGTAAATCCATTTACCGCTGCATTGTGTTGATACCCTGCATTAAACATCCCAAAAATCAAACATGGCACTAATGCCATAATCACAGTATTCATGGTACGTTTTAAATCATCAGCTGCCTTTATATGAGTTCCTCCGTGAGTCGTTTCATTTGGCAGGTATAAGAATGTATGGAAACCATTAAATAGCGGTGCCATTTTGGTTCCTTCATACTTCTTTTTTAAATTATGTAAATTTTGTTTTAAGCCCATAATCTTATCCTAGTTCTTCTCTCATTAAATCTAATCCTTCACGAATTATTTTCTGGTGAGGTTGTTTAGATACACAAATAAATTCTGTTAATGCAAAGTCTTCAGGTGCAATTTCATATGCTCCTAATCCTTCCATCTCATCTAGATCTTTATACATACAAGCTTTTAAAAGTTGCATTGGATAAATATCTAATGGAAATACTTCTTCAAAAGCTCCTGTTACTACAAAAGCTCTGTGTTCTCCATTTGTATTTGTATTTAGATCGTATTTTTTCTTTGGGTTTAACCAAGAAAATGTTAACGCTCTTGAAGTTGATACTTTATTAAAAACTGGTTTATTCCAACCAAATAACTCATAATCATCTCCTTCAGGAATTGCAGTAATTTGATTAGCATAGTATCCTAAGAAATCATTTTCACTTACTTGTAATCCACTTAAAACGTTTCCGCTAATTACACGAGCATTATCAGTATCTAAATTCCCTTTAACAACATCTGCTATTTGAGCACCTGCTAAAGCAGTTACATATTGAGGTTTGTTAAATTTAGATCCAGTTAAGGCTATTGTTCTTCTAAGGTTCAACTTCCCTGTTGATAACAATTCTCCAATTACTACTAAATCTTGTGGAGTTACCACCCAAACAACCTCTCCTTTGTTTATTGGATCAATTTGTGCTATTTGAGTACTCACATTCCCTACTGGATGTGGTCCTGAAACTTTATGTAACTCAACTCCTTTCGCATCTTTAAAAGGTGATGAAGCTACATTTTCACCAACAGAAACATGTACTTTCCCAGCTGTTAACTTTGTTAAAGCTGTTAAAGCAACTTGCAATTCTGATTCTTTTCCTTTTAAGGAATAATCATAATCTCCTGCTAAAGGTGCACTAGCATAAGCGGATACAAAAATTGCTTTTGGAGCTTGATTTGGATTGGCTACCACATCATAAGGACGTTGTTTGATAAATGGCCAACATCCTGAAGCAAAAAGGTGATTTTTCACCTCTTCTCCAGACATTGCCTCAACATCTTTTTTACCAAAATCTTTGTATTCCTGCTTACCATCAGCAGTGATTTTAATTGCTAAAACTTTTCTTCGTGCTCCACGAACGATTTCTGAAATTTTTCCGCTTACAGGACTAGAAAATAACATACGCTCATCACTTTTGTTATAAAAAAGTGCTTCTCCCGCTTTTACTTCTGTACCTTCTTTTGCTAAAATTTTTGGAATAACGCCGTGAAAATCATCTGGTCTTATAGCAAACACACTACCTAAAGAAAGTTCGGTAGTTACCTGTTCTGCTTCGCCAACGAGTTTGATATCCAAACCCTTTTTAATACGGATGTCTTTTGACATAGTAACTGATTAATTTGATTTTCTTAAAAACACGCAAATTTAAAAATTTTGAAAACCACATAAGAGCAAATCCTTTCTTATCTTTAAGAAACAGCTTTATTTATACTTATTCTAAATAAAAAATGTTTTTTTGGCTTATATTTTGATACTTTTGTTTACTATGATTAGAAATATTTTCATTTTACTTTTTTTTCTGGCAATTAACCAAATTATTTCTCAGAATATCAAAACTATACAATTAAGGCAAGTTAACAATTTAAATAATTTTAGTTCTATTGTTAGCTTAGGAAGTGTACTAGAATTATCATTTGATGATTTAGATGCTGACAACAAAGAGTATAGTTATAAAATTGAACACATGACTCATGATTGGAAACCTAGTAACATGACTAGCAACCAATACATTAATGGATTTGAGCAAAATACAATTATAAATGTAACTAACTCTTTTAATACATTACAACCTTACACACATTACTCTGTAAAACTACCCAATGAAAATACTATAATAACTAAAAGTGGAAATTACTTAATATCAATATTAAATGAAGATTACGAAGTAGTATTTACACGTCGTTGTATATTTTATGAAAACATTAGTACTGTAGGTGTTTCTGTTATCAGAAGTAGAAATACTTCAAAAAACAAACAAGAACAGACAGTTCAATTTTTAGTAAACCATTCTAATCTTCCAATTAACAACCCTAGTCAAGAAGTAAAATCTGTTCTCATACAGAATAACGATTGGAGTACAACTATTAGAAACATACAGCCTCTTTTTATAAAACCTCAACAGTTAATTTATAATCATACACAAATCACTAATTTTCCTGGGAATAACGAGTTTTTAAATTTCGATACAAAATATGCAAGAAACACAAGTTTAAACATTGCCAAGGTAGAAAGAAACGAAATATATAATTCATATTTATTTACTGATGAATCTCGAGCTGACAGACCTTACACTTACAATCCAGATATTAATGGACAATTTGTTATAAAAACCTTAGATGCTCAAGAAACAAACACTGAAGCTGATTACACACTTGTTCATTTTTCTCTTTTTGTCGAAGAAGAATATACAAACGAAGAAGTATACGTATATGGTGCTTTTAATAATTTTGAACTCAAAAAAGAAAATAAAATGACTTATAATAGCTCAAATAACACTTATGAATCGGCAATATTACTTAAACAAGGGTTTTATAATTATTCTTATGCAGTTGTTAACAGTTCTAAAGAAATTAACCTAAGCAAGGTTGACGGTTCTTTCTTTCAGACTGAAAATGAATACACTGCCATTATTTACTACACTCCTTTTGGTGGTTTTTACGACAGGGTAATAGGAGTTGGAAACGGGTATTTCAATCAGAACAGGTAATAATATCTTTCCAAATTTGTAGAAATTTATATTTTGTATTATATTTATTATATGTTTCAACAAAAAACAAAAGGCATAAAAATATCGGTAAAAACAATGTACAACGGAACCATATACCGTGGTTACCTTCCATATTATGCTTTTAGTTATTTCATTACTATAGAAAACAAATCAGAAAAAACCGTTCAATTACTCGAGCGTTTCTGGACTATTTTTGACTCTCTTAACAACACTGAATATATAGAAGGTGAAGGCGTAATAGGACAAACACCTGTAATTTCGCCTAATGGAGTATACAATTACAAATCAAACTGTTTCCTGCTGTCTCCCATAGGCTCTATGAGTGGAAAATATAAAATGATTGACACTAATTCTTCTAATGAATTCTTTGTTAAAATACCAACTTTTCAACTTACTACAACACCAACTCTTAATTAAATGGCTAAAAAGAATAAGTTGCCAATTGTAAAAGACCCTAATTGCTTAAACTGTGGCTACCCCTTTAATCAAAATGAAAAATTTTGCCCTGAATGTGGTCAAAAAAACAAAGGAAGCAAAGTTACTTTTGGAAGTTTCATGCGTGAAATGTTTAGTGGTTTTTTTTCATGGGACGCTAAATTTTGGAGAACCTTATTCCCTTTGCTTATTAAACCAGGAAAGGTATCTAAAGATTATATAAATGGGAAACGTAATAAATACACCAACCCTTTTAGATTTTACCTTGCCACCTCTATTATATTTTTCATACTAATAGGTTTAAAAGAGAATTACAAAAAATATCAAACTTTGAGAAGTGAGAAGAGCATGCCCTCTTCTGAATTGGCTATAGATATTGGCCAGGGAAATAAAAAAGCACCTCTTCAAGATGAAGTAATAAAACAACTAGACAATACTAATAAACTTATAGATTCTATTGAAAAAACCAACATCCCAAAAGACTCAATTAGTACAGACACTATTAATCATAATTTCATCAATTATGACAGGTCTTTTATTGACGGTGAAAAACTTCAAAAATTTATAACTTTCAACAAAGACAACCCTAACACAGATATTGATGTAGCTCTTGACAGTTTAAAAATGAAAAAGAACTTTTCAAACAGGTTCTGGTATTCAAGAAGCAAAATTATTAATGGTTTTATGACCAACAAAAATGAAGCAAAAAAGTTTACCCAAAAAATGGTTTCTTATACATCAATAGCTTTATTTATGTTACTTCCAATTTTTACGCTATCATTAAAGTTTCTTTACATCCGACGTAAATTCACCTATGTAGAGCACTTAGTTTTTGTTTTCCATATTCAAACAGTATTCTTTTTACTCTTGATTATTTTTACAATAACTAGTTTTTTTAAAGTCATTAATAGCAGTCAAATGCTTCTAACTTTTTTATTCCTATTTTTATTATATCTGTTTTTAGCCATGAAGAATTTTTATAAACAAAAAATTATAAAAACTTTTATAAAATTCTGTTTTGCAAATTTCATTTTTATGCTATTAACAGCGTTTGGAATTATGGCTATTTCAACCATAACATTTGCCTTATACTAGAATATTATTTTAAGACCTGATACATAAAGTTTTGAGATTTATTCTTCAAACTAACTTTAATTGTTACCTCATTTTGATGTGTAACATTAGCTTTAATGCTTTCTATTAAATGGAAGTATTTGTTAGAAATATTGTAAACACCTCTATCAAGTTTGCTATACTCTTCGATATTAAAGAATAAGTTAAATTTATCATTAGCGTTACTTACCTTTTTCAAAGGCTCTTTTGAAGAATACAAGAGCACTCCTGATTTATCTTCATTTATAAATGTCGTGAATAAAGGGTTCATAGTAAACACTTTTTTTGAACCTATTGTTTTAACAGCTTTCTTTGAAGTTAAATACTTATAAAAAGTATCCCTATTACTCAAATGTAAACTTACATTTGGATTTCTTTTCTTCTGAACAGATTTCTTTTCTACCTTGTTAAAATCATCATCATACTCATATGTAACTATTGTATCTATTTCTTCTTTAAACCCCAGTAAATTTAACTCAAAACCACCCTTCCAAGATGTACTCAATGAGTCTAATGACAATGTAGTTAATTTCTTAAAAGATTCCTTATTTGAGTATTCTATAAGATTAGAAATAAACCCCATTTTTAACCTACCTGCAACATGAGCCATTTTTCCAGCTTTAAATCGAGTTTGATGCGGTAAAAATATATTATTCACCTCTCCAATTACCCCAGTTAAATTTAACACCTGCTTATCAATTTTAATTTCAAAAAAATCATCTTGCTTAGTAGCTAGAGTTAATAACCCTTCACTTTCTCTAATCTTCTGTATAATTAAATCTTTATTAGTTAAATACTCTTTAACATTCAATACCGCTGCTAGTTTTATTTCTATATTTTCAACCTTCTTTAATTTAATTAGCACCTTTAAATTATCATCCAACAATACATAAACAATATTTTTAGATTCGTAATAGCTAAAATCTTGATGTGTTTTTTCCTTGAATCCTTCTTGTTCAAAAAACTTGATTAAAGTTTTTTTCTCTTTAACTTTTATAGCGCTACTTACCCAAACTCCCTTTAAATTTTGATAGTTCGTATAAAAAAACAAATCAGCAGGGATTTCAACTTGATCTAACAATGTTATTTTATTCACTTTAGTACTAGAAGATGATGTACTCTTTTTTGAGTTAAAATAAGAGAAAGGATGACTTATAATATCGGTAACTACATTATACTCTATTGCTCTTAAATTAACACGAACTACAGCCTCCGCTGTATTCGGTATTACCTTATTAACAACAACGGTTGGGTTATATCTAAAATACCCAACCGTTATTAGTATACACCCTATAATTAAAATGGTATAACTTATTTTTTTTATCATAAATTTTATTTAGCCATGCTATTAATAAACTTAAACAACAATTTTAACGTATTTTCTTCATTCCCTTTTGTGTTCAGTTTAACCTCAGCAGACACTTGGTTTCCATTCATTTTTGAAATTCGAAAATGCATGTCTTCGATATTTTCATTTGAAAATAAAACCATTTTACTTTCTTTTTTCCCAATAAATTCTTTTGGTACTCTATTTACAATTTCATTAATATCTGCATATAAAACACTTGAATTTCTTTTTATTAATTTAGAGTGTTTACTTGAATTATACCCACCACGCCCAAAACTAATATTCATTGCTCTAGTTTTTGAAGTTGTAATATATAAAACTTCATTTTTTACTACTGCAAATAAACCAAAAGGAAGTTTTTGACCTTTTAAATCGAATTCGTAAATATTATTGACTTTATCAAGAACCTTATATTTTTGACCTAATCTTAATATTTTATTTAACAATTTCTCCTCTTTAGAGCCAATCATTAACGTAAAATCTGGCACAACAGTTTCTTTTGTTTTTACTACTTCTTTTTTCTTATAATCTTCATCAAACTTGTAAGTAGTATATTCAACTTCTTTCTTAGCAAAATCATTCAATACAAAAAGAGCATCACCTGTAACTAATCGTCCTATTGCTTCTTCATCTATTATTAAAGACAATACATTCCCAGCGATATCTATTTCTTCTTTAAATTTAGGAAGAATCCCTCCATACATTTTATTCATTAATTCAGGATATTGAATTAATAATTCTTTCGTACTCATAGAAACACTCCAAAATGCTAATACATTATTATGATCGAAACCTTTTATTAAATCATTATCCATTCTTTTATTATAAATCTTTTTAAAAGATTTTTTCATTTCAGAATTTACAGACATATCTAATAAAACACTTGCGTTGTTTTTATCAAAAAACAAATTGGCAGTAACCTCATCTATACCGTATATATTATTATTTTTTTGAGGCATAAAATAAGACATTGATCTGTACATTTTACTACCAAAAGAACTAATAAAATTAGACATCATAATTCCATAATTACGAACCCAAAGTGATGCAGAAGCATTTTTCTTCTTTCCTTTTTGAAATTTTGAATTTAATGCAATAGAGTTAGAAGGACGGTTATTTAAAATTTCAAAAGCTTTCTTTTTCACCCA
>JBELFC010000115.1:8416-10641 GCA_042093175.1 Tenacibaculum sp.
AACCACATCAGCTGTATTAGGTATTTTAGTTTCAAGTTTTTGAGCTTGAACAACAGTTATGCTTACTAAAAGCAGGGTAGCAATAATTTTTTTCATAATAAGTTTTAATTCTGTAATTGTATTTTATTTTTGATTGTTTGTTTATTCGTAATTATATCTTGAGCTTTAACTCGTAACATAATTGCTTTTTTACTTTTTGATATTCTTGCTTGAGTATTTGTTGATGATTGTATTGGGTTATCAAAACGATATATTCCTGTATAAGTAGCAGTTTCAAAAACTTTACGATCTTTCATTTTTGTTTTTTGAAACTCTTTACCAATGTTAAAATGGTGACTACGGGTAAATGTTTTGTTCTTTTTATTATAAGTAAAGTGCTTGTTCTTCTTTAAAGCTAAAGCTTCTCTTTTAGAACTAAAAGTTAACAACACTTCATTAAGCGCTTCTACATTGTCAAAATCACATGAAATAGTAACTATAAACTCATCAAAATTCAATGTGTTTTTCACATTATGAATCCCTTTTGTTTTCTCTATTTTATTAACCATCTCGGTTAATTTATTTTTAATTGTTTTTTTTGAAGGCACTTTATATCCATTAACACTATCTAACAACATAATAGAAGCAATTTTAGTTTTACTTTTACTTAGGTTAATTGTTAAAGTAGCACTTCCCGATCCATCTTTATTAAAAGTTATTTCTTCTACAAACTCGAAACAACTAGTACATAAAAAAAGAGACAGCAGAGAGAAAAATAATAATAGTTTTTTGCTCATAACATATTTTTTGCAAATATATTAAAAGTCTTTAGTCCAACACTTCTATTTTAAAAGTTCTAAATTGTTTTTAGCATCTAAAAAGTCAAAATATTCCATAGTTATAGTCCTATCATTCTTCATAATTGAGGTTACACTTACAGTTTCCACATATTTTCTCTTCATTTTTAAAGAAGTTTCTTTATTTCCTTTTGATTCATCTTGATGAAAATTTAAAATATCTTCTTGCTTAAATTTCTTATTCTTTTCCAACCAATTAGCAAACCACTCTTCACGAAGCTGTTTCATTTCATTTGTATACAACATTGACGACGACCATATCTTTGGTTTTTTATCTAAGTCTTTAAAGTGTATCTTTTCTCCATCCCAGATCAATTCAAAAATAGAAAGTTTCTCTTCCCAATCAATCAAAATAACAGTAAATGGTTCAATATTATTAAAATCAAACGCTTTAATTTCAAGAGTTACATCATCTGATTTTAGTAACATTTTCACAATAACACCTCTGCTTTTCTTATAACTACCAGTTCTTTTATGTTTTATAAAAGCACCATTCAATAAACAAACTAATCGCTTTTTATTACTTAATCCAACCCAAGTACCCCCTGCTAATTTATCTTTAGGGTAGGTCAACTCTACTCCATTTTCTATATAGCTTTTTGGAGGAATCGTTTTCCTAATTGGACTTTCATCTCTGTTTGATGTTAATATAAAATCATGATCTCCTAAAGGTAAATAAGTTACCGTACACATATAGTCTTCAATTTTGATTAATAAGACGCAAAAACAGCTTAGTTATTACTAAAAATAAATGTTAACTTTGCCCTTTAAAATTAATCTAATTTAACAAACAACATATAAAATGGCAAGAGGATTTTTTAATGTTCCAAAGGCAGTTAACGAACCTGTTAAAGGATACGCTCCAGGATCTCCAGAAAGAGAAGAGTTATTAGCAACGTATAAATCTATGTTCAATAGTACTATAGATGTACCAATGCATATTAACGGAGAGGAAGTTAGAACAGGAAATACTAGAAACATTACCCCTCCACACGATCATAAACACGTGGTTGGTCAATACCATACAGCAGATAAATCTCACGTAGATACTGCAATTAGTACTGCTTTAGCTGCAAGACAAGAATGGTCTAGCACTAGTTGGACAGAACGTGCAACTATCTTTTTAAAGGCTGCAGAATTATTAGCAGGTCCTTACCGTGCTAAAATGAATGCTGCAACTATGATTGCTCAGTCTAAAAATGTACACCAAGCTGAAATTGATGCAGCTTGTGAAATGATTGACTTTTTCCGTTTTAATGTTCAGTATATGACTGACATTTTCAAAGATCAGCCTGGTTCTGCTCCTGGAATATGGAATAGAGTTGAATACAGACCATTAGAAGGTTTTGTATATGCAATTTCACCTTTTAACTTTACATCTATTGCAGC
>JBELFC010000116.1:0-10467 GCA_042093175.1 Tenacibaculum sp.
AACCGGTTCAACAAATCATAGATTCTAGTTTATTTGAATTGACATACCACCAGTGTTCTGTCTCAGAGATAGATAGTACTATCGCTGATTTTGTTAGGCCATTTGATTTGTCAAAAGATTTTCCAATTCGTATATCATTGGTAGATGTAGTAGGTCAGGACTATCTTTTGATGAGTGATGTACATCATATTATCAACGATGGTGTTTCTAATGAAATTTTGATGCGTGATTTTTGGTCAATATATAATGAAGATGTTTTACCTGATTTAGGTATTCAATACATAGATTATGCAGTATGGCAGGAGAGTAATACTTATCAAGAGTTAATATCACAACACAAGACGTATTGGTTAGATTGTTATAGAGATGAACTTACTACTTTGGAATTACCTACAGATTATTCTAGACCAGCTAATCCAAGTAATAAAGGAAAAGATTATAAATTAACCTTGTCTAAAAAACAAAGTGATAAGTTAAGATCTGTAGCTGGATCGGAAGGTGTTACAATGTATATTCTGTTTTTGGCAATATATAATGTGCTTTTAAATAAGTTATCAAACCAGACCGATATTGTAGTAGGTACTCCTACAGTTGGACGTCATCATGCTGATTTGGAAGGAATAGTTGGTATGTTTGTGAACACCTTGGCTTTACGAAATAAAGCAGATTCAAATCTTAGTTTCAGGGATTTTTTAGCTAATGTTAAACAAAATACTTTAAAAGCTTTTGATAACCAGTTGTATCAATATGAAGAATTGGTAGATACTTTAGAAATCCCTAGAGGTACAGGTCATAATCCATTATTTGATGTTTTCTTTTCTTATGTAAATCGTATTGGAAATGTTGATACTAATAACAGTTTAGATATTACTATTGAACCTTATGGAGTAGCCTATACGAATGCAAAGTTTGATTTGAGTTTTGAGGTTATAGATGCTGATCAGATTAGCTTCATATTTAATTATCGAACAGACTTATTTAATACTACTAGTATAGAACGTTTTTCAGGTTCTTTATTAAGAATTATTGATGAGGTTTTAGAAAATAAGACGCAATTATTAAGTGAAATTAATATTTTATCGGATTCAGAAAGAACTCAATTATTAGTGGATTTCAATAATACATCTGTTGATTATGATTTTGATAAGACAGTATTGGACATGATTAAAAATCAGGCTGTCACAAGACCAAATGCAGAAGCTGTTATTTTTGGAGAAGAGATACTTACTTATAAAGAATTGGATTCACGTTCAGATCTTTGGGCTTCTAATTTAATTACTTCAGGAGTAGTAACTGGAGCAGTAGTTGGTTTAATGATGACTCGTTCAAGCGAAATGATCATAGCTATTTTGGCAGTTATGAAGTCAGGAGCTGCATACATGCCAATAAATATTGATTTACCGGGTTCTCGTGCAGTTTATATGATGGAAGAAAGTGGCTGTAGTAGTATTATAACGAATATGAAAGGGAAGCCAACAGAATTAGAATCTTATTCATGGATGAGTGTTGAAGAATTAGATAATGAATTCAATATTAAAGAAAAATTACCTACTATAAAGTCTGATAGCTTAGCTTACATACTTTACACATCTGGGTCTACTGGTAGGCCTAAAGGTTGTATGATTTCTCACGTTAATTTATTTAATTATATTTTTTGGAGTAATAATTATTATTTTAAAAATTCAGAAGAAGGAAATTGGGGGTTAATGACTTCTATGTCATTCGATTTATCAGTAACAGCAATTTTTACAAGCCTTTCTAGAGGGAAGAAACTATATTTATGTGATGAAGGTAAGAGTGTAGATAAATCATTATTAGAGTGTTTTACTAACCCTTCTTTAGATACTTTAAAAATAACTCCTACTCATGTAAGTGTTCTTAAAGATTTAGATATTTATAGAACAAACATAAGTACTGTTATTTGTGGAGGAGAACAATTAAAGAAAGCTCATATAAAAATCTTAAAAGATTTAAACGAAAATATTAGGATATATAATGAGTACGGTCCAACTGAAACTACAGTTGGTTGTACTGTAGCAGAAATAAGAATAGATGATAATAAAATTTCTGTAGGAAGTCCTGTTGCTAATACAAGATTATATATTCTTGATTCTAATCAGAAAGTATTACCCATAGGAGTAGTTGGGGAAATTTATATTGGAGGAAAAGGAGTATCAAAAGGATATATTGGAAATTCATTGTTAACTGCAGAAAGGTTTGTGTCAATTGATAATTCAATTTGCTACAAAACAGGTGATTTTGCACGCTGGTTGCCTAACGGTACTATAGAGTATTTAGGAAGAATAGATGACCAAATAAAACTTAGAGGATATAGAATTGAGTTAGGAGAAATAGAAAACAGATTAATAGAATACTCAGAAATTGGTTCAGCAGTTGTTATTAACAAACAATTTAATAATGATGATTGTTTAGTAGGGTATTATATTTCAGAAGGAAATAGTCAAATTAAAATAGAGGAATTAAAAAAGCATTTATTGCATACTTTACCAGCTTATATGGTTCCTTCTTATTTTATTGAGATAGTTGAAATTCCGTTAACTCCTAATGGTAAATTGGATACATCTTCTTTACCTGAACCAGAAATATTAAGGTTAGCATCTCATGTTGATCCTTCTAATGAAACAGAAGAAAAATTATTAACTATTTGGTCAGATATATTAAAAGTAGAAAAAGAAAAAATTAGTGTAACGACAAGCTTTTTTAATATTGGTGGAAATTCTTTAAAAACTATTACACTGTCTAATTATATCTCAAAAATATTTTCAGTTGAAATTTCAATAACTGCACTTTTCGATAAACAAACTATAAAGGCAATAGCAGATTATATTATTACGGTTAATCAACTTGATAATGAAACAGAAAATGAGAGTGAAGAAAAGGTAGAAATACTATTATAATAATTGTGAAAAATTGTACGGGATAACAATTTATGTCTCTAACAACAAGAACGTGGAATAATCAGATTAAAACTTAAAACATGAAAAAACAGATAAAACTATTCTGCTTACCATATGCTGGTGGATCAGCAAAATCAATTTATAGTAAGTGGAAAGAGAGTTTAGATTCAGCTATTGAATTACATCCAGTAGAGTTAGCTGGTAGAGGACCAAGAATTGGAGAAAGTCTTTATTCAAATGTAGAAGAGGCAGTAGAAGATGTTATTTCTAAGATTAGAAACCAAATTACAGATTGTGATTATGCTATTTTTGGGCATAGTATGGGGTCAATTTTAGCATATAAAGTTATTCAGAGAATAAATGAACTAAAATTACCACCACCAATTCATTCCTTTTTCTCAGGGCGAAGAGCACCTCATTGTCCAAGTAGAAGGCCAAAACCTTTTTCAGAGATGAATACATTAGAGCTTGAAAAAGAAATAAAGGAATTAGGAGGTACTCCTCCAGAATTTTTTGAGTATCCAGAATTAAAAAATATTTTTATGCCAATTATTAAAAGTGATTTTAAAATTGCAGATACTTTTGTTGAATCGTCTGATATAGTAGTTTTTAATCATGAAGTTTCAGTTTTTATAGGTAAAGAAGAAGATGTTACTACCATAGAGGCAGAAGAATGGATGCATCATACAAATAAAAAATGTTCAGTTGAATATTTTGAAGGAGGACACTTCTTTTTATTAGAAGAGGAAGAGGGTCATAGAGTTATTGATACTATCAATAACTGCTTAATAAATAAACATCAATATATAAGTATGTAATGATTCGTAAAAACTTTTTAATTAGAGAAAGTTAAATCAAACATAAAAGTCCATACTATTGATAAAAACTATTTTAAGTTTTTAGGCCACTAATACTTCAGGGCCATGTTTTTAATAGGAACAATGTTCTTAATAATAGCACTTAGATTAAGAAATAAGCCATCTCATATTGTCCAGAAAATTGAGAAATAAATACTGGAGAAAATATGAGAGATATCGTACAAGTGTTTTTCTTAAGTATCACACAACATAGTATTTGTATTAAGAAATCTCTGTTCAAAGGTTTTAAACACTAATGCTATTTTAAATTGAAACTTAAATCCATTATAGATAATATAACTAACAGTAAATTTTAAAATTATGCAATATTCTTTTAACTCAAATAGAAGACTTGAAGAGCATTTCAAAGTAAATGCAAAAAAGTTTCCCAAAAAAGTTGCAATTTCATGTAAAGGTGTTGATTTAACTTATGAAGAGTTGGATCAAAAATCAGATTTGATAGCCAATTTGGTAATGAAGAATCTAAAGGAAGACACTCAGTATGTGGGTTTGTTAATGAATAGAGGCTTGGAAATGGTAATCTCTATTTTAGGTATTCTTAAAGCAGGAGTAGCTTATATCCCTATCGATCCAGTAAATAACCCAACAGAAAGAATTAAACTTTGTTTATCAGAAGTAAATTTAAATCTATTAATTACAGATAGAGTAATAGATATAAAGAATGTAAAAACTTTACTTGTAGAAAAAGATATTCTTAATGAGCAAATTGAATTACCTACAAATGAAATTATCCCTGTTAAAAAATCTGAAATAGCTTATGCTATTTTTACTTCAGGTACTACTGGAATTCCTAAAGCTGTTCCAATAATACATGAAAACGTATTGAATATGTTTCATAATTCACAAGAAATTTTTGAGTTTTCTAAAGATGATGTATGGGCTTTATTTCATTCGATAGCTTTTGATTTTTCAGTGTGGGAAATTTGGGGAACATTACTTTATGGGGCAAAGTTAGAAATTGTACCATATGCAGTAGCTAAAAATACAGCACGCTTTCGCCGATTCTTAATTGAAAAAAAGATATCAGTTTTAAATCAAACAACAGGTGCTTTTTATAGTTTAATAAAAGCAGATCAAAATAAAGAAACTAAAATTGATTCTTTAAGATGTTTGATTTTTGGAGGAGAGAAACTTGATGTTCATTTACTAAAACCATGGGTTGATAGGTATTCTTCTACAGCTTCAAAATTAATTACTGTTTATGGTACAACAGAAACTACAATTTTTACAACTTTTAAATATATAGGTCATAACGATATTATTGATAATAAGTTAAGTCCAATAGGAGAGCCTATTCCTGGATCGGATATTATTTTAGTTGGAGAGGGAAATGAAATAGCTACTGAAGGTGAAATATACATATCAGGAGAAAGATTATCAGAAGGTTATTTGAATAGAACTGAATTAAATGAAACTAAATTTATTTCAAAAACCATATTAGGTGAAACAGTTAAGTATTACAGAACAGGTGATTTAGCTTTTGAAAAGAATGGAGAGTATTATTTTCTTGGAAGAGTTGATAGTCAAGTTAAGTTTAATGGATATAGAATTGAACTTGAGGGGATTGAAAGTGTTGTTATGTCACACCCTAAGATTATGAGGTCAATAGTTTCGGTAGATAAGACCTTATCACATCCAAGATTAATAAGTTTTCTAGAACCAGTAGATAATCTTTCTATAGAGGATGAGGATAATATTATTGATGAGGTTAAGAGTTTGGCAGAGAGTTTATTGCCGTTTTATATGGTTCCTTCCGAGTTTATGTTTATTGATAAAATTCCATTAACAGTTAATGGAAAAATTGACCATAAAGAATTATCAGAATTAAGTAAAACCTATTAAATAAATAAAAAATGAAATCAGAAGAATTATCAGTAAAGAGTCACAAATTATGGAGTGATATATTAAGTAATGAAAAAATCAATAGAGAAGAAGATTTTTTTGATCAAGGAGGAACATCCTTGTCTTTAATAGAATTAATATCTAAGACCAAAGAACATTTCTCAGTTGCTTTAAAAGCAAGTGATTTTGAAGAAGGATTGTCCCTTGAAATATATGAAGGGCTTATATTAAAATCAATGAATAAAGAACCACAAAAAGTAGTATAATGAATAGTATAGAAGCACCAACAAGAGAATTTAAGTTTAGTAAAAAAGAATTAGAAGAATTCAGAAAGAATGGATATGCAGGGCCATTTACCTTGTATGATTCAGAAGATATGAATGAAATAACAAAAAAACTTAGATATAGTTTATTAGATCGTTCAAATAGTGTGTATGAATTCAACGAGGATATTAACGAGATAAATGATAGAGCAAATTATGATCGTCATTTAGATGTTCCTTTTTTAATGGACCACGTAAAACAACCTAAGATTGTAGATAAACTTACTGATGTTTTAGGAGAAAATGTTCTTTGTTGGAGGTCGGAATGGTTTCCAAAGTATCCAGGAGATAAAGGAACAGATTGGCATCAGGTAGATACATTTGAATTTTCTAGTGGAGAACCACAATTAGTATGGCCTCAGAAAGAAGATTTTGGAGGTACTATAACAGTATGGACAGCACTTACAGATGCAACTATAGAAACAGCATGTTTAAAGTTTATGCCAGGAACACACGAAGAATTATTTTATGATGAGAGTAAAGGAGTTGATTTTAATCCTGATGCGATTCATGATGGTTTTTTTGGGTATGATTATCAAAATTTACAGAAAGATTCAGATTGGGTTCCAGACGAGTCATTAGCAAAATCAATTGAAATGAAAGCAGGACAGTTTATTATTTTCTGGTCTACTTTGATGCATGCTTCTCACTCTCATTTAGGAAAAACGAATGATATGCGACTTGGATTTGCCGCACGATTTGTGCCTGATATGGTTGATGTTTACCCAGGAAATCCTAAAGAGTTAACTGAATTTGGAAGTACAGTTTCTTTAGAGAAGTATAGAACTGTTGCGGTTGCTGGAATAAATAGAAATCCTAATAACATAACTTAATTTTATATAGAACATAGTAGGTGTTCTACTTCCTTTTCACAAAATTCTATTGAAGTTTATCAATAAAAATCCATTAACAATTAATGAAAAGGTGATTATAAAGACAGTTAGAATTAAATAAAACTAATTAAATAAATAAAAAATGAAATCAGAAGAATTATCAGTAAAGAGTCACAAATTATGGAGTGATATATTAAGTAATGAAAAAATCAATAGAGAAGAAGATTTTTTTGATCAAGGAGGAACATCCTTGTCTTTAATAGAATTAATATCTAAGACCAAAGAACATTTCTCAGTTGCTTTAAAAGCAAGTGATTTTGAAGAAGGATTGTCCCTTGAAATATATGAAGGGCTTATATTAAAATCAATGAATAAAGAACCACAAAAAGTAGTATAATGAATAGTATAGAAGCACCAACAAGAGAATTTAAGTTTAGTAAAAAAGAATTAGAAGAATTCAGAAAGAATGGATATGCAGGGCCATTTACCTTGTATGATTCAGAAGATATGAATGAAATAACAAAAAAACTTAGATATAGTTTATTAGATCGTTCAAATAGTGTGTATGAATTCAACGAGGATATTAACGAGATAAATGATAGAGCAAATTATGATCGTCATTTAGATGTTCCTTTTTTAATGGACCACGTAAAACAACCTAAGATTGTAGATAAACTTACTGATGTTTTAGGAGAAAATGTTCTTTGTTGGAGGTCGGAATGGTTTCCAAAGTATCCAGGAGATAAAGGAACAGATTGGCATCAGGTAGATACATTTGAATTTTCTAGTGGAGAACCACAATTAGTATGGCCTCAGAAAGAAGATTTTGGAGGTACTATAACAGTATGGACAGCACTTACAGATGCAACTATAGAAACAGCATGTTTAAAGTTTATGCCAGGAACACACGAAGAATTATTTTATGATGAGAGTAAAGGAGTTGATTTTAATCCTGATGCGATTCATGATGGTTTTTTTGGGTATGATTATCAAAATTTACAGAAAGATTCAGATTGGGTTCCAGACGAGTCATTAGCAAAATCAATTGAAATGAAAGCAGGACAGTTTATTATTTTCTGGTCTACTTTGATGCATGCTTCTCACTCTCATTTAGGAAAAACGAATGATATGCGACTTGGATTTGCCGCACGATTTGTGCCTGATATGGTTGATGTTTACCCAGGAAATCCTAAAGAGTTAACTGAATTTGGAAGTACAGTTTCTTTAGAGAAGTATAGAACTGTTGCGGTTGCTGGAATAAATAGAAATCCTAATAACATAACTTAAAAATGAATAACCATTGAGCAGAGATATGGAGATGTTTCATAGAAGAAAGCTTTAATATTAGTCTATATAAATGACCATTTTTAAACTTTCTTCTTGAACTCCTAATATTTGTGTAATGTGTTTTTTAAAAAAAACTAGCAGTTTTATATAGAAATTCTAAGATGTTAACAATTTAATACTCTTGTAAATTAATCCACTTTTATAAATTATTTTTTATGCTAAATACTATAGAACAGATAGAGATAAGTGAATTTTTGGTGAACATTAAATCCTTATTGAAACAAAGGAGCGAACAATTAAGGATTTTGAAACAAGTAGAGCTTGATTCTAAAGGGTTTTATACTAAACTTGAGGAAGTTTTAAAAGAATTAGAAATCTATAATCATGTTGATTTTATTACATCTAAACCAAATGATTTTGACTTATATGAAGAGATCGTAAACACATTTTGTAATGATTACTTTACTAAACTGGGAAATCTTGATATTGATGGATTGAAACAGCATTTGATGAATTATGGAAATAACCCTACTCATTTAGTTGATAGATTGAAAATTCAAAACTTGACAAGTTCTGATGGTACAGTATTGGACGTGTTTTCTTATGGGGATGTTGAGAACAGTCCAATTATAATAGCCCTTCCAACTGGGTTACCAATGTTAATAATGAAACCTTGGATAGAACTTTTAGCTAATAAATATTTTGTAATTACATGGGAAACAAGGGGTATGTCTAAATCGTCAACTACAAAACAATTAGATATTCCAAGTCAATTAGAAGATTTAAAAAATGTTATCAAGTTTTTCAACCTAGAAAAAGTTCATTTATTTGGAGTTTGTCATGGAGCTAATTTAGTACTTCATGCGTGTAATGAAATCGATTCTAAAGTTATATCAGCAAGTCTTTGGCATGGTGATTTTAACTGGAATGATGATAACAAGCTTACATATATACAACAAAACATGAAGCGACTACTTGAAATGGCAGGGAGTCAAATTAATATTTCAGATTTAAGAAACTTAATGACTAATCCTAAGTCTATTGGTAAGTTATCAACTGATTACCCCATTAAAAACTTACCGCATATTATGTATCCTTATTTGACAGATGAGATTTTTTCTAGCTTCATCAAGTTATCTAAAGATGTAATGAATAGAAATTTAAAGGAAATTGTAGATAAACTAAATAAAAAAATACTGATTGTTACCAGTTCAAATGACAATACTGCTCATCCAGAGGGTTCAGTTTTGCTACATTCTTTTTTAAAAGAATCAGAGTTTTACAATAGAGAATTTGGGAGTCATATTTCTTTTTTTGAAGCACCAGAAGAATTATACAGTCTTTTTTCTAATTTTTATGAAAACAGCTACGCTTGTAGCTTAGCTTAATACAGGAAAATAACTTTATCTAAGTTATCCAATAGTAAAATAAATTGTTGTTGACAATTTAATAAAATTAAACCTCATTAAAACAAATCGAAATGAAAATATATAAACTTATGACATTACTTGGTACTTCATTGAACAGACGAACTACAGCAAAGGAAAATGAAACTCGTAATTTAGAAAAATTTAATAAAGTAAATCTTGAAGGTAGAATAGAGCTTCATTTAGAAAAAAGCTCTTACCATTCGATAGAAATTAGAACAAAAAAGGCCTCAGATATTGCTAATTTAGTTACAGATGTTCGTAATGGCGAATTATATATTCATAATGAAAAAAATGTAGGTCATAGTAAAACTCCTAAATATATTATTCGACTTAGTCATTCAGGTATTTCAGATATAGCATTGTCAGGAGTAGTAAGACTTATGTCGAATGATGTGATAAGTCAAAAATATTTTAATATAGGAGGTGAAGGAATTTTAAACGGAAGTTTAAAAGTGTCTGTAGATAACCTTAATACAGATATGAATGGAGTTTCTAATATTAAAATTTCAGGATATGCTGATGTAGCTGATCTAAACATTACTGGTATTGGGAGAATTAATGCTAAAGGTCTTGAAACTAACAATGCCAAGAAAAGTACAGATGGTATTGCTACTGTTTTATTACCTTCAAATTAATCAATTTCGTTTTTCTTAACCCTAGGATAAACTACAAGCTATAAAAAATAAAAGCAATTTATCAAAACAGATTATTTCTAATACTGATGGAAAATCTAGAAAACTGATTTAACCTTAATAGCTTCTCTTTTCAGTCAGTATAGTCTAGCTATACGGGTATATTCAAAGGTTTCCTAAAATAGGAACTTTTTACAGTACCAATAATGTTAATTTCAAGACAAAAATAGCTTAGCTTTTGAAGAGGTTCTTATATCCGAATAATATATAACTACAGAGTAATACGTGATTTTAAACGTATACAACAACATAAAAAATACACTA